>NZ_JASBSF010000338.1 GCF_030149085.1 Microbacterium sp.
CTCCTTCTTCGTCTTCCGCCAGGTGAATTACCCGTCGCTATTCTGGAATCCCGCCACCGAGTTCCGATCCTGGTTGTCGGCTCGGGCGTACGCCTCGGCGAGGAACACGACACCGGGGTGCTCGTCATTGACCGTGCGGATCAGCCACTCCCAGAATTGGAGGGGTTTGGTGTGCGGGTTGTCGACGCGGAAGATGCGGACACCCTGCGCGATCCAGTGGCGAACGATGCGCAGCACCTCGGTGCGGATCCCCTCGGGATCGTTGTCGAAGTTGATCGGATAGATGTCCTGGTACTTCTTCGGGGGGTTTTCGGCGTACGCGATCGACCCGTCGGGAAGGGTCGTGAACCACTCCGGGTGGCTCGTCACCCACGGGTGATCCGGGGATGCCTGTAGCGCGAGGTCGAGGGCGACCTCGAGTCCTTCGGCGGCAGCTGCTCGCACGAACGCGCGGAAGTCGGCGAGAGTTCCGAGATCGGGGTGGACGGCGTCATGCCCGCCCTCTGCTGCGCCGATCGCCCACGGAGAGCCGGGGTCGCCCGGTCCGGGCGTCAGCGAGTTGTTCGGACCCTTGCGATTCGTTCGTCCGATCGGGTGGATCGGAGGCAGATACACAACGTCGAAACCCATGCCCGCGACCGCGGGGAGGCGCTTGCTTGCAGTGCGAAAGGTGCCGCTCTTGACAGTGCCGTCTTTGCGGAGCTTCGCGCCCTCGGAGCGGGGGAAGAACTCGTACCACGCGCCGACGCCGGCGCGCTCGCGCTCGACGAGCAGTTCGCGGTCACGCCCCACGGTCACGAGGGACTGCAGCGGGCGAGCCGTGAACGCTGCCTCCAGACGCGGATCGTCGATGAGGCTGAGCGGCTCGGTGCCGGCATCCGCTCGAAACTGCTCTGCTATCTCGGTGAGCATGCGGCGCTCGGCTGCAGGTCGGTCGCGTTCAGCAGCGCCGCGTTCGCACAGCAGCGCCCCCATCTCCAGCATGAGGGGGACGTCGACACCGGCGAGCACCTTGACGTGGGCCGCGTGGTGCCACGTCGCGAAGTCGTCGGCGAAGGACTCGAAGTGGAAGGTCCAGATCCCTTCCTCGAGGAGCACGACATCGGTCCACCAGCGGTCGAAGCCGTCACCTGCGGGCTCCAGACGGTGGAGCGATTCGTCGCCCGACGGTGAGGTCAGGCGCAGGTGAACACCGATGCGATCATGACCCTCGCGGAATGCTGTGACGCCGAACGCGACGGCTTCGCCATGAAAGGCGCTGGGGCTGTAGCGTTCGTCAGGGGTATCGGGACGGGGTCGCACCATCGGGATGCGTCCCATCGCGGCATCGGTGGCCGGCGCGAGTGGTGAGGCTGGGCGCACCGGGATTGCGGTGGCGCTTCGCCACGGCCGAGGAACGGGAGAGCGTCTGCTGGTTGCCACGCTTCGAACCTACCCCGCTCACCGCCGGCGGGAACAGGTGTGGACAGCTGGCGCTCTGTCGGCAACAATGCGTGCCCGGAAGGGCTTTAGGCCGGGTCAGCGACAAACAGGCGCATCGAGGTCGGACCGAGCTCGACAGAGGATCCAGGCTCGTGCGAGCTGATCTCGGTCGACGGATGCTCGTCTTCGCTCGACCAGACCGCACGATAGCGAGAGACGCCGTCGACGCGCGGCAGCAGCACAGTTGCCGGACGTTCGGTGCCGTGCACCACCAAGAGAGTTCGGTTGGGTTCCTCGACCTCGGGAGTGGAGGTCGCGAGGTATTGCAACGTACGATGCGTCGGATCAGCCCACCGCGCGCCCGACATCATCTCGCCGTGCTCGTCGTACCAGTCCATCACGGATGCCGACGGCGTCTCCTGGTCGTCGCGCGCGAACCGACTCGGGCGTAGGGCGGGATTCTGTGCGCGCAGGGTCAGGAGCCGCTGCACGTGGGCGAAGAGGTCTGCCTGCCACGGCGCGTGCTCCCACGGCAACCATGTCAGCGAGCCGTCGTGACAGTAGGCGTTGTTGTTTCCGTGCTGCGTGCGTCCGAACTCATCACCTGCGGTGATCATTGGGACTCCCGCGGAGAGCAGGAGCGTACCCATGAGGTTGCGCATGGCCCGGCGCCGTGTGGCGAGGATGACGGGGTCATCCGTCTCGCCTTCGGCGCCGTGATTGAACGATCTGTTCGTGTCCGCGCCGTCGCGATTGTGCTCGCCGTTCGCCGTGTTGTGCTTGACGTCGTAGGAAACGAGATCGTGGAGCGTGAAACCGTCGTGGGCTGTGACGAAGTTGACGCTGGCGAGGGGGCCCCGCTCGGCACTGAACGTGTTGGAAGAGCCCGCGAGGCGTGTCGCGAACCCGCCGACTCCCACGGGCGCGGTCGCGGCGCGACGGCCGTAGTCGACATCGCTGAGCCAGAAGTTGCGCACGCGGTCCCGGTAGCGGTCGTTCCACTCCATCCAGCCCGGACCGAAGCTGCCCGTCTGCCATCCGCCCATCCCGACGTCCCACGGTTCGGCGATCTTCTTGACGTCGGCAAGCGCGGGGTCGTCGACGATCGCGCGCAGCAACGGATGCTCGGGCGTGAACGCGTGTTGGCTGTCACGCCCGAGGGTCGTGGCGAGGTCGAAGCGGAACCCGTCGACCTGCACGTCGTTCGCCCAATACCGCAGAGAGTCGAGGACGAGGCGGGAAGCGGCATCCGTGGCAGTATCCACGCTGTTCCCGCAGCCGGTGACGTCGATGTACGAGCCGTCGGCGTGCTGGCGGTAGTACCCGCGGTTGTCGATACCGCGGAAGCTCGACCGCGGTCCGCCGATTTCGGCTTCGGAGGTGTGGTTGTAGACGACGTCGAGGATCACCTCGAGGCCTGCTTCGTGCAGGAGCTTCACCATCCCCTTGAACTCCCGCAGCACCGCCTCAGGACCCCGGCGCCGGTTCTCTTCTGTTGCGTACGCGGCGTGCGGGGCGAAGAAGCCCACAGTGTTGTATCCCCAGTAGTTCGTGAGTCCCAGCTCGAGCAGGCGAGGCTCGGTCGCGAACTGATGGACCGGGAGCAGCTCAATGCTGGTGACACCGAGTGTCGTGAAATGCTCGATCATCGCTGGGTGTGCGAGTCCCGCGTAAGTGCCGTGCAGGGCGGGGGGCACCTCGGGATGACGCTTGGTCATCCCCTTGACGTGACCCTCGTAGATGACCGTGCGGTCCAGAGGGATAAGGGGTTTGCGCGCGCCGCACCAGTCGAAGTCGCCAGCGACGACGACGGACCGCCAACCGCTTGAGCCGCTGTGCACGAGACCGCGCGCGTAGGGATCGATCAACAGCGATGACCGATTGAAGGTGTTGCCGGGGCCGGCGGGTCCGTCGACCTGGATCGCATAGTGCGTTCCCTGCCGAAGACCGCGTGAGAACCCCGACCAGATATCCCCCTCGGTCCGCGAGAGCGCAACGGTTTCTACGACCCAGTCCAGGTCGTCGCCGTCGAAGATCAGCAGGTCGATCGAGGATGCGTGCGCCGACCAGATCCGAACCGTGCCGCCCCCGTCATGCAGCCGGACGCCGAGGTCATCGAACCGCGACGACAACAGACCGGCGTCGGTGGTGTCGGCGCGCGAAAGTACAGCTGACTCGGGGATCGGCATGCGTAGAGCATAACGACGGAGCGGGGACCACCGGCCCACCCTCGGGGGCTGTCGCTCCCTCGGCGGCTGTCGCGCCCCGGTACCGGGGTCAGTGGCACAGTGGAGTCGTGAGCATCTATTTGGATCACGCCGCGTCGACTCCGCTGCGCCCTGAGGCGCGCGAGGCCTGGCTGGAGGCGAGTGCGGTCGTCGGCAATGCGTCGTCGATCCACGCGAATGGCCAGAGCGCTCGGCGAGTCCTGGAGGATGCGCGTGAGCGGCTCGCTGCCGCGGTGGGGTGCGATCCGATCGAGATCGTGATCACCTCCGGCGGAACCGAAGCCGTGAACCTCGCCCTGAAGGGGCTCTGGCAGACGCGCCGCTCGGGAACATCTGACATCGTGCTTCCTGACGGTGAGCACCATGCATCGATCGACCCGGTGGAATGGATCGCTCGGCGCGATGGTGCAGGCATCCGGAGCGTGTCGCTGACACTCGCTGGACGCATCGACACTTCCGAGTTCGCGGCGGCTCTCCCTGGCGCTGCGTTGGCAACGGCTCTTGTCGCCAACAACGAGGTGGGTACGGTCAACCCGGCTGCCGGCCTCGCCGAGGCCGCCGCCTCAGAGCGTGTGCCGTTGCATCTGGACGCCATTGCGGCGTTCGGGCATGTGCCGGTGTCTTTCGCGCAGCTGCGGGGCGATGCTCGCCCTGGCGCCGGACTGCTCGCCATGAGCGTGTCGGCGCACAAGGTCGGTGGCCCCATCGGAGTCGGCGCACTCGTGGTCGCGCGTTCTGCCCGATTGGATCCGCTGCTGCACGGCGGGGGCCAGCAGCGAGGGTTGCGCTCGGGGACGCAGGATGTCGCTGGAGCTGCGGCATTCGCGGTGGCTGCTGAGCTCGCAGTCGCGGAACTTGCCGAGGAGTCAGAGCGCTTGTCGGTGATGCGCGACAGGCTGATCGCGGGAGTTCTCACAACGGTGCCCGGTGCCGAGCTGCTCGGCGATTCGGTCGATCGCCTCCCGGGAAACGCGCACATTCTCTTTCCCGGCGCATCGGGGGAGTCGCTTCTTTTCCTCCTCGACATGGCGGGTGTCTCGGTATCGACGGGGTCGGCGTGTCAGGCGGGTGTTCCCGAGCCGTCCCACGTCGTGACGGCGATGGGCAGAAGCGAGCGCGAAGCGCGTGAGGTTCTGCGGTTCACGCTGGGGCGCTCCACAACGGATGCCGACATCGATGCAGTCCTTCGCGTGCTCCCCGACGCGGTCGAGCGCGCGCGGGCGGCATCCGGTCCCCGTCCAGACGGCCGCTCGTAGACTGGGACCATGCGTGTTCTGGCGGCGATGAGTGGCGGAGTGGACTCCGCGGTGGCTGCTGCGCGCGCCGTGGATGCCGGACACGAGGTCGTCGGGGTGCATCTCGCGCTTTCACGTGCGGGCGGGACGCTGCGCACGGGAAGCCGAGGATGTTGCACGATCGAGGACGCGATGGATGCCCGCCGCGCGGCTGATCGCCTCGGCATCCCGTTCTACGTGTGGGACTTCTCGGAGCGGTTCCGCGACGAGGTGATCGACGATTTCATCGCCGAGTACCGCGCGGGGCGCACGCCCAATCCCTGCATGCGCTGCAACGAGAAGATCAAGTTCGCAGCCCTCCTGGAGCGCGCAATCGAGCTCGGCTTCGATGCCGTCTGCACCGGTCACTATGCGACGCTCGTGGAGACGCCGGCAGGCCGAGAGTTGCACCGCGCCTCGGATGCAGCCAAGGACCAGTCGTACGTGCTCGGTGTTCTCGACGCCGATCAGCTCGCGCACTGCCTCTTCCCGCTCGGCTCGACGCCCTCGAAGGCGGTCGTTCGCGCCGAGGCCGAGGAGCGAGGCCTGACGGTCGCGCACAAGCCCGATAGTCACGACATCTGCTTCATCCCGGATGGCGACACGAAGGGGTGGCTCGCCGAGCGCGTCGGTGTCGCGGAGGGGCCCATCGTCGATCGCTCCGGTGCGCAGGTGGGAACCCACGACGGTGCCCACGCCTATACGGTCGGGCAGCGGCGCGGACTCGCGCTCGGAACTCCTGCTCCGGATGGCAAGCCGCGGTTCGTTCTCGAGATCCGGCCGGTGACGAACACGGTGGTCGTGGGACCCAAGGAGGCTCTCGCAACCGCCGAGATCGCGGGATCGAGGGTGAGTTGGGCAGGACGTGCGCCGGGTGCGGCATCCTTCCCGTGCGACGTGCAGATCCGGGCTCACGCCGATCCCGTGCCGGCGCGCGCGGAGCTCGTTGACGGCGAGGTCGTTGTGACCCCGGATGAGCCCTTGGACGGTGTCGCCACCGGGCAGACGGCGGTGCTCTACGACGGCACCCGGGTGATCGGCCAGTTCACGATCGATCGCACCCGCTCGGCCGTCCCCGTCGAGGTCTGAGCCTCCGCGCGGTGTCGTGGGCCCTGCCTAGACTTCACTCGTGGCCACGAACGACGCTTCCTCTGCATCTGCGACGAGCACCGACGCGGAGCTCGCGCGGCTCAGTCTCGATGATGCTCGTGCCGAGGCTGCGCGTCTAAGCGATCTGATCGTCGACGCGCGCGACGCGTATTACGGCCGGGACGAGGTTCTCGTCGACGACGCCACCTACGACGGGTGGATGCAGCGTCTCGAGGCGGTGGAGCGTCTGCACCCGGAGGTTCAGGGGCAGGACTCTCCGACGCTGTCGGTGGGCGCGGCATCCGGCACGCTCTTCGCGCCCGTCGAGCACGCCGAACGGATGCTGAGCCTTGACAACGTCTTCAGCGAAGAGGAGTTCCGTGCGTGGGCAGCTCGTGTGCAGCGCGACGTCGGTGGTTCGGTTCACTATCTGTGTGAACTCAAGATCGACGGTCTCGCCCTGTCACTGCGCTACGAGCGCGGACGACTCGTGTCGGCTGCCACGCGGGGTGACGGTCGCGTGGGGGAGGACGTCACCGAGAACGTTCGGGACGTTGCGGGGATCCCGACCGCGCTTGCCGGCTCAGGGCATCCGGAGCTCGTCGAGGTGCGAGGAGAAGTGTTCTTCACGGTCGCGGACTTCGCGTCGCTCAACGCCTATCAGGAGTCGGTGGGCGACCGGCTGTTCGCGAATCCGCGGAACGCCGCGTCCGGGTCTCTGCGCCAGAAGCGCGACGGTAAGAACGAGCGCCAACTCGAGGCGATGCACGAGCGGCTCTCGCGACTGCGCCTGACCGTCCACGGCATCGGTGCGTGGCCGAATCCTCCCGTGGCGACCCAGAGCGAGGTCTATGGCCTGCTGGAGTCGTGGGGGCTACCCGTGAGTCGTTACTTCACGGTCGCTGAATCCGTCGATGCCGCTGCCGACTACATCCGTCACTACGGCGAGCACCGGCACGAT
>NZ_JASBSF010000345.1 GCF_030149085.1 Microbacterium sp.
GGCAGTGTCCCGGATGTCGCTGTGCCGATCCAGGGCGCCGGGAGTCGCGTAGAGCTCCACGAGAGCATCAGATCGATAGGTCAGCGCCTCGCGAACCGCTTGCGGTCCCTCGAGCAAGAACAGCCCGGTCTCCTGTCGCGCGCTGCGCTTGGACAGCTTCGCGACCGCGCGCACGCGTGGGGATCGCGGATTCTCCAGCACGGGCCCAGTTTAGAGGTACAGCGACGGCGATTCCCGCGCCATTGCGGGGCCCACCGAGCATATATTCCGCGAACGACACGAAGGGCGCCTCCCGCACGGGAGGCGCCCTTCAGGCAAGAGCGACCGATCAGGCCGACTTGGGTGCGTTGACGTCGCTGGGCAGCGCCTTCTTGGCGGTGTCGACGAGCGAAGCGAAGACCTTCGGCTCATTGACCGCGAGCTCGGCGAGCATACGGCGGTCGACCTGGACACCGGCCAGGTTCAGACCCTGGATGAAGCGGTTGTAGGTGAGGCCGTTCTGGCGGCTTGCAGCGTTGATGCGCTGAATCCACAGGCGACGGAAGTCGCCCTTACGCTTGCGCCGGTCACGGTAGGCGTAAACGAGCGAGTGGGTGACCTGCTCCTTCGCCTTGCGGTACAGACGCGAGCGCTGCCCGCGGTAACCGGACGCGCGCTCAAGGATGACGCGACGCTTCTTGTGGGCGTTGACAGCCCGCTTGACTCTAGCCATTTCGTTTCGTTCCTGTTCGTACCGTGGCGCTCAGATGCCGAGAAGCTTCTTGGCGACCTTCGCGTCACCGGGGGCGAGCATCTTGTCCGCCGACAGGCGGCGAGTGCGCTTGGTGGGCTTGCCCTCGAAGTTGTGGCGGAGGTTCGCCTGCTGCTTCTTGATCTTCCCGGTTCCGGTGACCTTGAAGCGCTTCTTGGCACCCGAGTGGGTCTTCTGCTTCGGCATCTTCTTTTCCTTCGTTGTGGTTCCCGCCGGGCGGGAGTCTGGGGGCCTACTCGGCGGGAGCGGCCGTGGGCTCGGGGGCTTCACCGCGGGCGGACTGACGTGCCGCCTCCTTGGTGGCAGCGCGCTGTGCGTTCTGCTCGGCCTTCGCCTCGGACTTGTTCTTGTGCGGTGCGATCACCATCGTCATGTTGCGGCCGTCGATCGTGGGGCTCGATTCAACAGTGCCGAACTCGGCGACGTCCTCGGCGAACTTGCGGAGCAAGCGCACACCCTGCTCGGGGCGCGACTGCTCGCGACCACGGAACAGAATCATCGCCTTGACCTTGTCGCCGGCCTTCAGGAACGACTCCGCGTGCTTGCGCTTGGTCTCGTAATCGTGCGGCTCGATCTTCAGGCGGAACCGGACTTCCTTCAGGACCGTGTTGGCCTGATTGCGTCGCGCTTCCTTCGCCTTCTGCGCAGCCTCGTACTTGAACTTGCCGTAGTCCATGATCTTGACCACGGGCGGCTTCGAGTTCGGGGCAACCTCGACCAGATCGAGATCGGCCTCCTGAGCCAGACGCTGCGCGACTTCGATGCGAACGACACCGACCTGTTCGCCTGCGGGACCGACCAAACGGACCTCGGGCACGCGAATGCGCTCGTTGATGCGGGGATCGCTGATGCGGAACTCCTCTTCGTGCGGGTGTAAGGCACCGCGACACGAGGTGCGCCGCGGATGAGATCAGAACACTCCACCCGCTCGACGCTCTGCATCGGCTTCATTCACCCTGACGCTCGACAGCTCGTCGAGCGCTACTTCTCCAGGCAATCGGATTGCCGGGGGAAGCGGAGTTCGTGGACCCGGTAGCCTTGAGCGGCAAGCGCGGGTGGGATGTGATCCTCTTTCGTGTCCGGCGCAAAGTGCTCCGGAGCCCGCACGAGTCTAGCAGAAGGCAACACGTGTCGACGATTCCCGGTTCTTCCGACCCTGCAGCATCCACCAGCGAATCGGCCGATCGCCGAGACCGCGAGCGCGAGCAACGCTGGGAGGAGGATGCCGAGGCCGCTGCCGCTGCATCCAGAGATATCGCTGACGTCCCGGCTGTCGAAGTCATCACGACCACCGCTGTGCACCTCATGAGTGCTGCGGCCGTGAAGGTCGGGCTTGCCGACGACCCCGACAGGCAGAAGGACCTCGACGAGGCCCGCAAGCTCATCAATGCACTCGCGGGCTTGATCACCGCCGGCGCTCCGGAGATCAGCGACATGCACGCTCGCTCGCTGCGCGATGGCCTGCGCTCGCTGCAGCTCGCGTTCCGCGAAGCATCCGTGATCCCTGACCCCATCGGCAAGGGGCCGGGCGAGAAGTGGACCGGTCCGGTCACCTGAGCCGAAGCGCGTCAACACCCGCGCCGGGATCGACTCAGACCGCCGAGCGCCGGATCTTCACGGCAAGGGAATCCACGAGAACCGCGATGCGGTCATCGGCTGCCCAGCGCTTCGCGAGCCGCTGCAGCACGGCATCCAGCTCTTCGCGGTCAAGGCCGGGCATGATGTCCAGCTGAACCTGGACCTCGGGGCCTCTCCCCCGCGCCTGCGGGTCGGCGGGTGCCAGCGAGAGATCGAGAACGGAAAGTTCCGCACCGATGCTTTCCTGGAATCCGGCGAAGACCTCCGGTGAGGTGTGCGCGGGCTCCCACTCGTGGCCCTGCGCAATGGCCCAGACGGCGGGGCGACGGATGACGAACTCGGTCTCGGAGCCGGGGTCGAGGACGATGAGGTCAGTGCCGTCATCGACAGCAGCTGCCGCCGTGCGCACCCCGTCGGCCGGGACTGGCCGCGCTGCCGGGTCCCACGTGCTCATCGCCGATACCGACGAGAACACCGGAAGCACGCGCCTGCCGTCGGGAGCGGCGACCGTGACGATCGATAACTCCTGCGTCTTGTCCACCGTCAGCCCGTGAGCACCGACACCCTCGTCGCCCTTCTCAGCGACGAGGGGAATGAGAAGGCGCGCGGATCGGTAGGCATCGATCACCTCGACGACGGAAGCCTCACCGGTCCGGAACCGCTCGATCGCACCGATCAACACCGGGTCGGCTGACCCGTCGTCACCGGCGAAGGGGTTCGCCTCGAAGCTGCGGCCGGCCCAGGGGAAACCGGCGGAGTCGGCGGTGTGATCCGATCCGTGGGCGTGCGCATGCGGGTTGCGCTGCGGGTCCTCAGCCTCCGGCGACATCCAGTGCCTCGGCCAGGGTGAAGGCACCCGAATACAGCGCCTTCCCGACGATCGCGCCCTCGACTCCGAGGGGGACGAGCTCCCGCAGCGCCGCGATGTCGTCCAGCGTTGCCACGCCACCCGAGGCGATGACCGGCTTCGGAGTGCGGGTCGCGACCTCGCGAAGCAGGTCGAGGTTGGGCCCGCGGAGCGTGCCGTCCTTGGTCACATCGGTGACGACATAGCGGCTGCACCCGGCATCCTCGAGGCGGTCGAGCACCGCCCACAGGTCGCCGCCCTCCTGCGTCCAGCCGCGAGCCGCGAGGGTCGTGCCGCGCACGTCCAACCCGACGGCGACCAGTTCGCCGTATCGGCCGATCACGTCTGCAGCCCACTCCGGGTTCTCGAGCGCCGCGGTGCCGAGGTTCACGCGCTCGGCACCGTACTCGATCGCGAGCTCCAGGCTCCGGTCATCCCGGATGCCTCCCGAAACCTCGACGTGGACGCCCTTGACCTGCTTGATGACCTTGCGGATGACTCCGACGTTGCTGCCGCGACCGAACGCGGCATCCAGGTCGACGAGGTGAATCCACTGCGCACCCTGGCGGGCCCAATCGACGGCAGCTTCGACCGGATCACCGTAGCTCGTCTCCGAGCCGGCGGCGCCCTGGGTCAGGCGCACCGCCTTGCCGTCGGCGACATCGACGGCGGGTAGCAGAATCAGTTCGGGCGTTGACGCGAAGTCGTTCATGGTTCCTCGGGCGGGTTCACGGAGCCCGCGGCACGCCGATCAGAATCGGGGGCAGGCACGAGTTCAGAGGGTAGCCGCGGGAAGGCTCGTGATCCAATTCGCGAGCAACCGGATGCCCGCCTCCCCCGACTTCTCGGGGTGGAACTGCGTCGCCGCCAACGGGCCGTTCTCGACGGCTGCGACAAACGGCGCTCCGTGCGTTGCCCACGTCACGACCGGGCTGGGGAAGGGATCCTGGGCTTCGAGAGTCCAGTGCTGCGCTGCGTACGAGTGGACGAAGTAGAACCGCTCCGACTCGATCCCGCGAAACAGTGTCGAGCCAGCACCCGCATCCACGGTGTTCCATCCCATGTGCGGGAGCACCGGCGCGTCGAGTTCGGTCACGGCCCCGGGCCACTGCCCGAGTCCGAGACTGTCGGCTCCGCGTTCGACACCGTGCTCGAACATCACCTGCATCCCGACGCAGATTCCGAGCACCGGGCGCCCTCCTGCCAAGCGTCGCTCGATGAGCTGGTCAGCACGCGAGTCGCGCAGAGCATCCACCACCGAGCGGAAGGCCCCGACGCCTGGGACCACCAGCCCATCAGCGGCCATGATCAGGTCGCGGTCGGCTGTCAGCTGCGCGTCGGCCCCTGCCAGAGCCAGCGCCTTGACGGCGGAGTGAACGTTGCCGGACCCGTAGTCCAAAACGGCAACCGTCGGCCGCGCGGTCGTTGTCGGCGCCCCAGTCACAGCGCACCCTTCGTGCTCGGAATGCCGCGCACGAGGGGGTCGAGGGCCTTGGCCTGGCGAAAGGCGCGCGCGAAGGCTTTGTACTCGGCCTCTGCGATGTGGTGCGGGTCGCGTCCGGCCAGAACGCGAAGGTGAACCGTGAGGCCGGCGTGGTAGCTGATCGCCTCGAACGTGTGCCGCACGAGCGAGCCCGTGAAGTGACCGGCGATCAGGTGCAGTGCGAACCCGTCGGGTTCGCCGTCGTGCACGAGGTACGGACGCCCACTGATGTCAACGACGGCCTGCGCCAGGGCGTCGTCGAGCGGAACGAGCGCGTCGCCGTAGCGCGAGATGCCCGACTTGTCGCCGAGAGCCTCACGGATGGCGTCGCCGAGCACGATAGCGACATCCTCGACGGTGTGGTGGGCGTCGATCTCGACGTCGCCCTCGGCGCGGATTGTCAGGTCGGTCAGGGAGTGCTTCGCGAACGCGGTGAGCATGTGATCGTAGAACGGAACCCCGGTGTCGATGGTGCTGGCGCCGGTGCCGTCGAGGTCAAGGCTCAACTCGACGCGCGACTCGCTCGTGGCTCGCGTGAGTGTTGCGGTGCGGCTGCTGCTCATGCGCGAAAGTCTATCGACGCGAGTGCTTCCAGAAACGCGGTGGTCTCCTCCGCGGTACCCGCCGACACACGCAGGCTTCGCGGGATTCCGATGTCGCGAACGAGGATGCCGCGATCGTACAGCTGCTGCCAGGTGCGACCGGGGTCCTCCACCCCGCTGAAGAGCACGAAGTTCGTCCACGATTCGTAGGCGCGATAGCCGAGGGCTTCGACCGTCGCCGAGATGCGATCGCGCTGCGCCACGATATCGTCCACCATCTGGAGCATCACCGGAGCGTGGGCGAGCGCGGCCAGCGCCGCCGCCTGGGTGAGAGAGCTGAGGTGGTAGGGCAACCGCACCAAGCGCAGGGCATCGATCACGGCGGGATCGGCGGCAAGGTAGCCAACGCGGGCTCCCGCGAACGCGAACGCCTTACTCATCGTTCGCGATACGAGCAGTCGCTCCCGGCCCGGCAGCAGCGACAGCGCCGATGCTGCAGTTCGCGGCGCGAACTCGAAGTACGCCTCGTCGACGATCACGATCCCGCGGGTCGCCTCGTAGGCCGCCTCGATCAGTTCGAGGCTCATCGGGGTCCCGGTCGGATTGTTGGGTGCACACAGAAAGACGATGTCGGGATCGGCTGCGCTGATCTGATCGACTGCCGATTCGACGTCCACGGTGTAATCAGCACCACGGCTCCCTGACACCCATTCGGCCCCCGTCGCGCGCGTCAGCAGCGGGTACATCGAATAGGTGGGGGCGAAGCCGAACGCACGGCGCCCCGGCCCACCAAAAGCCTGAAGGACGTGCTGAAGAACCTCATTGGATCCGTTGGCCGCCCAGATCTGGTCGGCCACGAGGCCGTGCCGAAGGTACTCGGCGAATCCCTCGCGCAGTTCCCGGAACTCGCGGTCGGGGTAGCGATTGATCTCGCCGAGAGCCCGCCCGATCGCATCCAGGATGTCGTCGGCGACCTCCCGCGGCACCGGGTGGGTGTTCTCGTTGACGTTCAGAGCGACAGGCAGTGGCGCCTGCGGTGCGCCGTATGGGGTAAGACCCCGCAGGTCATCGCGGAGCGGGAGATCATCGAGGCGAATCGTCACCCGTCCCATCGTACGGTGCGTGACGGCGCCGCACTCGGTTCAGCAGCCCTGCTCACTGCGTATACGCGAGGGGGATAGCCAGCTGCTGCCCTGCGCTCACGACGCTTCCCGTGAGGCCGTTCAGGCGGGAGATCTCAGCCACGACGTCGCGGGGGTCGGCATCCGGAGCGATCTCTTGTGCGATTGACCACAAGGAATCGCCCGCCGAAACGGTGACTGTCTCGAAGGTTCCCGACGGTGCCGAGGGATCGAGGGAAGCCAGGGCGGCCCCGCCTCCCCAGATGACCCCGAGGATGACCAGGACCGCCGGAAGCGCAGCAAGCGCCGTCAGGACGGCGCGACCGCGAGCGGTCAGCCGAAGCCGGGTCGCAGCGGGTCGCACCGCAGTCATGGTCGTGGGTGCGGAACCGAGAGCAATCGTCGTCATGTCATCCTCCGTTATCTCGGGGAGAGATTCGCATCCACCGCTCGGCCAGGAGTGGCGGATACGAATCTCTCTTCCGAAGTTATCTTCGATAATTCTGTCTGTCAAGTGCGAGTCATCTCGCGGATATTTCGAACACGACACGCGGACGGGTAGTCCACGAAACGGTCCTGAAGCGGTTACGGTTTCGATGAAGACAGGTCATCACCAACCTCCGACATTCGAAGAGGAGTGCGGGGCGGATGCAAACAGCGACAGGAGCGGGGCACATGAACGAGGAGCCGTCACGGGAGCGCACAGGCACGCGCCGGCGCCGCAGCCTGAGCGAGAAGCAGCTCGCCATTCTCGAGGTGATCCAACGAGCGATCGCCCGAAATGGCTACCCGCCGAGCATGCGCGAGATCGGTGATGCCGTTGGACTCAAGAGCCTCTCGAGCGTCACGCACCAGCTGAACCAACTCGAACTCAGCGGGTACCTTCGACGCGATGCCGGCAAGACGCGCGCCATGGAAGTGTTGATCGATCTTCCGGGCACGGCAGCCGAGAACCCCGCAGACTCCGCCCCGGCAGTCGGTGACGCCGCCATGGTTCCGCTCGTCGGCCGCATTGCCGCGGGAGTTCCGATCACTGCCGACCAGCAGATCGAGGAGATCTTCCCGCTACCCCGCCAGCTCGTGGGCAAGGGAGAGCTGTTCATGCTGCGCGTGAGCGGCGAATCGATGATCGACGCGGCAATCTGCGACGGCGATTGGGTCGTCGTGCGCTCCCAGGCGACAGCAGACAATGGCGACATCGTCGCCGCAATGCTCGACGGTGAAGCGACGGTCAAGGCCTTTCGTCAGCGGGACGGCCACACCTGGCTCCTCCCCCGCAATTCCGCGTTCGAGCCGATCCTGGGTGACGAAGCGACTGTTCTTGGCAAGGTCGTGGCGGTGCTTCGCGCGGTCTGAGCCGCATCAATCGCCACAATCGGGTGAGGCGCGCAGACCGGTCTTTCCGCCAGAATGGGGCCCATGAGCTCGGCGACGCCCGAAGACCTTGAATCGCGCATCCGCGCGCTGGAAACAGAGAACGCCCGCCTGGCGGGACGAACCTCCCGATCCGGAGGCTGGTGGCGCGCGGCGCTGTCAGCATTCGTGATCGTGATCGCGACGATTCTCGTACCGGTATCGGTGGTGACCACCTGGGCGCGCGTGCAGCTGGTCGACGAAGAGGCATTCGTGTCGACCTTCGCTCCGTTGACCGAGGATCCCGCGGTCCAGGAGCTCATCGTCGATGAGGCCACTGCCGCGATTGACGAGCAGGTCGACTTCGCCGGTCTCACCGACCAGGTCTTCGACGGTATCGAGGACCTGGGACTGCCGCCAGCCGCGGCAACAGCGCTCAACGCGCTACGCGCGCCAGCGGCTCAGGGTGTTCAGAACCTCGTCAACTCAGCTGTCGAGCGCATCGTCGCTTCGGATGCATTCTCGGATGTCTGGGCCTTCGCGCTGCGTGGGGTCCACCGCTCGATCACGACCGTCGCGACAGCGGACGGCGGCGGAATCCTCGTCCTCGACAACGACGGCCTCGGGATCGCCCTGGGACCGATCATCGATCAGGTCAAGCAGCGCCTCACCGACAGCGGGGTCGGCATTGCCGGGCTCATCCCGACGATCGACAAGACGATCATCATCGGCGACGGGGAAGCACTCATCGCGTTCCGGACCGTGTACGCACTTGCCGACGCCGTCGGCTGGTGGCTCTCGATCGTCACCATCGCCCTGTTCGTCCTGGCCATTGTCATCGCACGGCGCCGCAGCGTCGCCGTGATCGGTACCGGTGTGGGGCTCTTCATCGGCGGCGGCATGCTCGCCGCCGGCTTCGGAATCGGAGCTGCAGCAAGCACTGTGGTCGCCGGTCAGCTCGACCTCTCACCCACGGCTCTCGGCGTTATCTAC
>NZ_JASBSF010000355.1 GCF_030149085.1 Microbacterium sp.
GACCGCGACCGCTGGTTCACCGCCGACGAGGCGCTCGAGTACGGGTTCGTCGACCACATTCGTGAGCACGCCGCCGATGTTGCAGGCGGCGGCGGAACCGACACGAAGTAACCAGCGGCGCGAGCGAAGAAGAGAGTAAACGCATGAACACCCCGAACCTCCGCCTCCCGCAGGCCTCGCCCTCAGCGCTGCAGATGCCCAGTAGCCGCTACGTCCTCCCTCAGTTCGAGGAACGCACCGCCTACGGCTACAAGCGTCAGGACCCCTACAACAAGCTCTTCGAGGACCGCGTCATCTTCCTGGGTGTCCAGGTCGACGACGCCTCGGCCGATGACGTCATGGCGCAGCTGTTGGTGCTCGAGTCGCAGGATCCTGACCGCGACATCATCATGTACATCAACTCGCCCGGTGGATCCTTCACCGCGATGACGGCGATCTACGACACGATGCAGTACGTCTCGCCCCAGATCCAGACCGTGGTCCTCGGCCAGGCCGCCTCGGCTGCTGCGGTGCTGCTCGCGGCGGGGGCTCCTGGCAAGCGCCTCGCACTGCCCAACGCTCGCATCCTCATCCACCAGCCCGCCATGGGTGAGGCCGGTCACGGGCAGGCGTCAGACATCGAGATCCAGGCGGCGGAGATCCTCCGTATGCGTACGTGGCTCGAAGCGACGCTCGCGAAGCACTCCCACCGCAGCGCTCAAGAGGTCAACCGCGACATCGACCGCGACAAGATCCTCTCCGCGGAAGAGGCCGTCACCTACGGGCTGGTCGACCAGGTGCTCACGACGCGCAAGCGTCAGCCTGCGTTGCCCGCAAAGTAAGACCAGAAACCGGGCCCCGGCATCCGTCATACGACGCGGATGCCGGGGTCCGGCCCTGTCGGCACGAGCTGCGCGCAATCCCACCGGATGTCGCCGGCCTCGGTTAGGCTCGGACCACAGCCGCCCGGAACGAGGAGGACCCCCTGATGGCACGCATCGGTGAGAGCGCTGATCTGTTCAAGTGCTCTTTCTGCGGTAAGAGCCAAAAGCAGGTGCAGCAACTCATCGCCGGACCCGGCGTGTACATCTGCGACGAGTGCGTCGAACTCTGCAACGAGATCATCGAAGAGCGCATGGCAGAGTCCGGTGATGGCGTTGTCGCCGACTTCGATCTGCCCAAGCCGCGCGAGATCTTCGCGTTCCTCGAGGAGTACGTCGTCGGCCAGGAGCCTGCCAAGCGCGCGCTGTCGGTTGCTGTCTACAACCACTACAAGCGTGTCCGTGCCCACTCGACGTTGCAGCCTGCCGAGCAGCGCGCTGAAGACATTGAGATCGCCAAGAGCAACATCCTTCTTCTGGGCCCGACGGGCTGCGGAAAGACCTACCTCGCCCAGACGCTTGCGAAGCGCTTGAACGTGCCGTTCGCGGTTGCTGATGCGACCGCACTGACCGAGGCTGGCTACGTCGGTGAGGACGTCGAGAACATCCTCCTGAAGCTCCTGCAAGCGGCCGACTTCGACACCAAGCGCGCTGAGACCGGCATCATCTACATCGACGAGGTCGACAAGATCGCCCGCAAGGCCGAGAACCCCTCCATCACGCGGGATGTCTCGGGCGAGGGCGTGCAACAGGCTCTCTTGAAGATCCTCGAGGGAACCGTCGCATCGGTGCCGCCGCAGGGTGGTCGCAAGCATCCGCACCAGGAGTTCATCCAGATCGACACCACGAATGTGTTGTTCATCGTTGCTGGCGCGTTCGCCGGGCTGGAAGACATCATCTCGTCGCGCGTTGGCAAGCACGGGGTGGGCTTCGGGGCACCCCTTCACAACAAGGGCGACGACCTCAGTTTGTTCAGCGAGGTTCAGCCCGAGGATCTGCACAAGTTCGGCCTGATCCCCGAGTTCATCGGGCGGCTTCCCGTTGTCGCATCCGTGTCGCCGCTTGACCGTGAGGCCCTTATTGAAATCCTTACGGCTCCCAAGAACGCTCTCGTCAAGCAGTACCAGCGTATGTTCGAGATCGACGGAGTCGGCCTCGAGTTCGACGACGAGGCGCTGGTCGCGATCGCAGACCTCGCTGTCGCTCGAAAGACCGGCGCCCGTGGATTGCGCGCGATCCTCGAAGACGTGTTGGGTCCGATCATGTTCGAGATTCCGTCGGCCGAGAACGTGGACAAGGTCATCGTCACGCGCGCCGCCGTCGAGGACGGCGCAGCCCCAACCCTCGTGCTGCGGCAGGCTCGTAAGTCCGCCTGAGCTGGCGGCCACGTCCCGCCCGCTGAGGGATGTCGGGACTCCCGAGTAGCGTCGCAGCGTGACGAGATTCATCTACGACACCGCGACCAGCCTTACCGGCTGGATCGCTGACTCCGACCACTCCTTGCAGTGGCTCTTCGACGTGCCCGGCGGCACGGAGCCCGATCCGGAGCTCCTGCCGCCCACTGATGCGCTCATCGTCGAGGGCTCATCCACGTACGAGTGGCTCCTGCGCGAGTCTGACCTCGTCGATCACCCTGAGAAGTGGCAGGAGCTGTTCGGCACTCGGCGCACGTTCGTCTTCACGACGAGGAACCTCCCCGTGCCAGAGGGCGCAAACGTGACGTTTGTGTCAGGACCCGTGTCGGCCGTGTTGAGCGAGATCCGCGAGGCGGCGGGCGAGTCAGACGTCTGGATCGTCGGCGGCGGGGAACTTGCCGCGCAGTTCTACGACGCCGGCGCGCTCGACGAGATCGCCATATCGATCGCGCCCGTTGCGCTGACCAGCGGTGCGCCCCTGTTTCCGCGTCGGGTTGAGTCGGATCGACTCCGCCTCGTCGAAGCGCGTCAGGTCGGCCAGTTCGCGCGGCTGCGGTTTCTCGTTACGCCTTCATAAGCGTGTGCGGGATGCTCGCTACGGGCGTCAGGTGTTGAGGCCTCGGCGACTCAGGAGGGGGGCGATCTCCGCATCCCTGCCGCGGAAGTCCCGGTACGCCTCGAGCGGATCCTTCGACCCTCCGACGCCGAGGAGCCGGTCACGGAATCGGTCCCCGTTCGCCCGAGTGAGACCGCCGTTCTCATGGAACCACGCAACGGTGTCGGCATCCAGTACTTCGCTCCAGATGTACGAGTAGTAACCCGCGCTGTAGCCACCGGAGAAGATGTGGGCGAAATACGTGGATGAGTACCGCGTCGGGACTGCGGGGCTATCGAGTCCGATCTCGGCGAGGGCGGATGCTTCGAACGCTGCGACATCACGGTCGCTCGCTGCGTCGGCCGCCGAGAGCGAGTGCCACGCCTGATCGAGCCAGGATGCCGCGAGGTACTCGCTCGTTGCGAACCCCTGGTTGAAGCTCTCAGAGGCGTTCAGTCGCTCCACGACCTGGGCCGGGAGCGGCTCGTCGGTGTCAATGTGGCGCGCATAGGCTGCCAGGATCTCGGGCCAGAAGATCCACATCTCGTTGACTTGGCTCGGGAACTCGACGAAGTCGCGGAACACGTTGGTGCCGGCGAAGTGCGGGTACGTGACTGTCGCAAACAGTCCGTGCAGCGCGTGTCCGAATTCGTGGAAGAAGGTCGTCACTTCATCGAGGGTCAGCAGGGTCGGAGTTCCGGTCTCAGGCTTCACGACGT
Organism: Microbacterium sp.; assembly: GCF_030149085.1. GTDB lineage: Bacteria > Actinomycetota > Actinomycetes > Actinomycetales > Microbacteriaceae > Microbacterium. The sequence goes on from NZ_JASBSF010000355.1 coordinate 3,590, forward strand.
TGAGATTGTTCACCACGACCGGCGCCGTGCCGCGCAGGCGTGATTGGGACACGATGGAGTTCATCCACGCCCCGCCGCGCTTCGAATCCCGGGTGTAGAGGTCGAGCAGGTAGAGCCCGAGCGCCGACCCATCGGCGTTGAACACCTCGAACACCCGCACATCGGGGTGGTACCCGGGAAGATCGGGGCGTTCGGTGAAGGTGATGCCGTAGAGCTCCGTAGCCGCGCGAAAGACGCCGTCATGGAGCACGCGCTCAGCCTCGAACCAGGGGCGGAGCGCCGCGGCGTCGATATCGTACTCGGCTGCGCGGACCTTCTCGGTGAAGTATGCCCAGTCGTGCGCTTCGATCGTGAACGGCTCGGGTTCGGCATCCGCCATCGCTTGAAGGGCAGCCTGCTCGGTGCGCGCGTTCCGGGCAGCGGGTGCGGCAAGACGGAAGAGTAGGTCACGCACAGCTTCCGGGTTTGCCGCTGTCTCATCCGACGTGACGTAGTCCGCGTGCGAGCGGTAGCCCAGAAGCTCGGCGC
>NZ_JASBSF010000371.1 GCF_030149085.1 Microbacterium sp.
GGATCGTCGTCACGAATCGACCGATGCGCCCGATCCTGCCCATCACCAGGCCAACGATGAGCGCGCCGGCGGCAGCTCCGAGCGACAGATGCGATCCGCCCGGCAGCGGCACTTCGATCAGGCCGAGCAGCATGCCGGCCGCGATGCCGAGGCCCAGAGCTACCGGGTTGAGGTCGGCCATGCCGCGTTCGGAATCGCCGAGAAAGGCTGTGACCGCGGGCAACTGATCGCGCGGAGCTACCACCCGCAACCGGTCACCCTGGTGCAGCACGAAGTCGGGTGTGCCGAGGAACTCGACATCCCCGCGCCGCACCCGCACGATCGTCGCTCCGAATCGCTCGGCGACACCGAGCTGGGCGATCGTGCGCCCCGACCAGCGCGAGTCCGACAGGATGATCCGCCGGTAGTCGAGCCGACTGCGGTCGTGGGTGATGTTCACCGTGGACGGATGCCCGAGCTCATCGGTGACAGCTGCCACGACCCGCTCGGGGCCGACCACATTGATGATCGCGCCCTTTTCGAGCACCGTGTCGGGACCCACGACGATGACCTCCCCGTTGGGGCGACGCAGCCGCGAGACCAGCACCCGACCGCCGTGCCGCCGCGTGAGATCGGTCATCGTGGGGGTGCTGTCGGTGTCGATGCGGATCACGAGGTCGACGATCCGCGGTGGCGCATCAGCGTCAGTGCGACTGTGGCGAAGCGCAAGCGCGACGGCGCCCATCGCCCCGACGACGCCGAAGATGTACGTGCTCGCATACCCGACCGTGGCTGCCGGGCTGCCCCCGGTAGCAGCAAGGGCAGGGGTGCTCGTAACCGAGCCGGCGTAGGCACCGGCGATCGTTTCCGGCGACAGATCCAGCAGTGTCCCCAGGCCCAGCGTCAGAGCTGCCGCGACGATCATGATGGCCGAGACGAGCAGCAGCATCCAGTACGAGGTGCGGAGGGCATTCACGAACCCAGGCCCCGCGATGACGCCGATACTGAAGGCGAAGAGCACCAAACCGAAATCACCGACGTACGAGGGCACCTCGATCGTGACGCCCTGGGACACGCCCCAGGCCGTGAGCGCGATCATCGTGAAGAGCACGGCCACCGCACCGAGGGACATCCCCCACAGCCGGATGCGGCCGATCGCCGTACCGACACCCGTGACCAGGAACAGCACGAGCACCGGGTGATCGGCGAGCACCGTGAGCACTGAGGCGAGGGTCATAAGCCTCCTTCTGCCAGCGGGCCTGACCTGCCCTGGGCGCTGGTGCGCCCTCGCTCACGCCGTCATCGCGATCGTACGCTCGGCCGCCCGCACCGCTCAGGGGCGAAAGTCCTGGCGCGCGACTCTCAGAGCTTCTCGATCGGAGCGATCTTGATCAGGAGCTTCTTGGCTCCGGCAGTATCGAACCGAACATGCGCGACGCGCTTCGCGCCCTCGCCGGTGACCGCATCCACTCGTCCTTCGCCGAAGTCGTCGTGACGGATGCGGTCACCTGGCGCGAGCTCCATGTCGCCGTTGTCGCGCACCTTCGCGGGGATGCGGTTGGCGAACTTGTCGATCGAGGTCGACTTCGGCACGAGCGCGTCGCCGTAACGGCCCGATCCCCCGAAGCCTCCCCCCGCGCCAGACCGCCCGGGCCGCGCGTTGAGGGCGCGGGACTGCGAACCCCCGCGGGAGTTCACATCGCCGGGAGACTGGCGCCAGTCGATGAGTGTCGCGGGAATCTCTTGCAGGAAGCGGCTGGGCATCGCGACCGACACCTCACCGAACTGCGCACGGGTCATGGCGAGCGTGAGGTAGAGCCGCGCTCGAGCACGCGTGACGCCGACGTAGAACAGACGCCGCTCTTCCTGCGGCCCGCCCGGTTCCCCGGCCGAGATGCGGTGCGGGATGAGGTCTTCTTCAACACCCGTGATGAACACGGTGTCGTACTCCAGGCCCTTCGCTGTGTGCATCGTCATGAGCGACACCGACCCGCTGGCATCGTCGAGGTCGTCGGCATCCGCGACGAGGGCGACCTCGGTCAGAAAGTCGATGATCGTGCCGTCAGGGTTGTTGCGGGCGAACTCACGAGTGACGGCGACGAGTTCGTCGAGGTTCTCGACGCGCGCTTCGTCCTGCGGATCGCGGGAGGCGCGCAGGGCGTCGAGGTAGCCCGACTTGTTCAGAAGCAGCTGCAGGCCCTCGGCCACGGTGGTCGGCGGCGGGAGCTCGCCCGAGGATGGAAGCATCAGCGCGCTGGCCTCGGCGAGCACGGCATCCAGCTGCACGATCGCGGCTTGGATCTTCGGTCCGACGCCGAGCGCCGAGGCGTTGGCGAGGGCATCGCGGAACGTGATCTGTTCGTCTGCCGCGTACCGGGCGATGGCCGTTTCGGTCACGTCGCCGATGCCGCGCCGCGGCTTGTTCAGGATGCGGCGCACGGCCATCTCGTCGGCGGGATTGGCGACGGCGACGAGGTATGCGAGGGCATCCTTGATCTCGGCGCGCTCGTAGAACTTGGTGCCGCCCATGATCTTGTAGGGCACAGCCGAGCGGATGAAGATCTCTTCCAGCGCACGGGACTGGGAGTTCGTGCGGTAGAAGACTGCCATCTGCCCGTACTCGACACCGCGACGGTGGAGGGCCTCGATCTCGTCGGCGACGAACTGGGCCTCGTCGTGTTGGGAGTAGCCGGTGAAACCGACGATGGGATCGCCGGCGCCGACGTCGGTCCACAGCTTCTTGTCTTTGCGGTCGAAGTTGTTGCCGATGACGGCGTTCGCCGCAGAAAGGATGTTCTGCGTCGACCGGTAGTTCTGTTCCAGGAGCACGACCTTCGCGCCGGGGAAGTCGCGCTCGAACTCGCTGATGTTGCGGATGTCGGCGCCGCGGAACGCGTAGATCGACTGGTCGGAGTCGCCGACGACGGTCAGCGAGGCGCCCTCGAGTTCGGGAGCCTCCTCGGGCTCGAAGATCATCATTCCGCCGACGGAATACGGCTCGGCCGCGGCTCCCGTCACGGGCCGAGTGAGTTCGTGGATCAGCGCGTACTGGGCGTGGTTGGTGTCCTGGTACTCGTCGACGAGGACGTGGCGGAAGCGGCGACGGTAGACATCCGCGACCTGCGGGAACGCGCGGAACAGATACACGGTCTGGGCGATGAGGTCGTCGAAGTCGAACGCGTTGGCGCGCTGCAGAGCTCGCTGGTAGTCGCCGAAGATCTCGACGAAGAGGCGCTCGGCGGGGTCGCTCATGTTCGCCTGTCGCGCGAAGGACTCGGCATCCGCGAGTTCGTTCTTGAGCTTGGAAATCCGTCCCTGCACGCCCGCGGGGGTCAGCCCGAGTGCGTCGGCTTCGTGCTCTTTCACGAGGCGCTTGATGAGAGCACGGGAGTCGCCGGAGTCGTAGATCGTGAACGCCTTCGTGAACCCGAACTGCTCGGCCTCGCGGCGCAGGATCCGCACGCACGCGGAGTGGAAGGTCGAGATCCACATGCCGCGCCCGCGTTCACCGACGAGCTGCTCAACGCGCTCGCGCATCTCACCGGCAGCCTTGTTGGTGAACGTGATCGCGAGGATCTGACTCGGATAGGCCTCGCCGCCGCGCAGCAGCGACGCGATCCGGTGAGTGAGCACCCGGGTCTTGCCCGACCCCGCGCCCGCGACGATCAGGAGCGCCGGGCCCCGGTACAGCACCGCCTCGCGCTGCGGCGGATTCAGGCCGGTCAGCAGCTCGTCATCCACCACATCCATAACCCCGCAAGTCTATTCGCGACCCCCGACATCCGTCCCGGCCCCTCCTCGCCCCGCGAGTACCCGTCCCGATTGCAGGATCAGATGGCTTGGCCCGCCGCTCGCGGCCGCCAAAGCCGCGTTTCCGCCTGCAATCGGGCCGCTGACTCAGCGCGGCGACAAGAAGATCACGCCGCGATAACCCTCCGGGCCCCAGGCGACCAGGCGCTCGAGGCCATCGACGTGGATAGGCAGATCGTGGGTATCAACCCAGGTCTCCCCTGTTGCCGTGTTCACCCACGGATCCTCGACGACGACATAGGGCCCTGCAGCGGCGTGGGCGATGATCCAGTGCGGGCCCGGATCGGCGTGCATCGGCGCCTCGTCGATGAGAAGGAGCGCCTGCTCACCCGCGGCGACGCGCGACGCGACCTCGGTCATCGGGACGCGCGAATCCGCGACCAGGATGCCGAGATCCGCCGCACGCTTGCGCGATTCCCGCTGCAGCTCGGCCCGGAAGTCGTAGTCGAAGCCGGTGAAATCCTCCAGTAGGACCGGTCCCGGGTGATTGAGCGTGACCTCGACGGCGCCGTGAGGCCCGATGTGTTCCTGCACCGTGACAGCAAGCCCCAGCGGTTCACAGGCCGGGTAGTTGCTGGCGCGGCGCCAGAACTCGATCTCGAGATCACGATCGGGCACGGTCTCGCCCGCGAAGCCGTGGCTGCCGTAGCGCTCGGTGGCGATGAGACCAGCAACCGCTCCACACGTGAAGAGGGTCGTCTGTCCGTAATACCCGGGCTCGTCATGGGTCAGGGGAACCAGCCAGTGCACGAGTCCCCGCGTACCCTCGGTGCCGACGGCTCCCCAGGGGGCGCGCAGGGGAACGAAGCCGTGCGCGAGAGCCGACGCAGGCACGGCGGCGCCCTCGGGTAGTTCCCACTTCACTGCGGCATCGCCGCGTTCGACTGCCGCTGCGATCACGCGCGCGACGAGGCGGTCGGCGGCGTCATCGGGCGCATCAGGCGAGGTCCACAGGTCGACGATCTTCGTCGCAGCGGTTGCGGGGCGACCAGACGTGAGTGCGGCAGCCAGGATGCCCTCCCCGTGCCCGAGGGTGTGCACCGTCGGGCGGTATCCGGCGCGCTCGACGCGCCAGCGCGCGGCGCGCTCTGCACCCAAGGCAGGGGCGAGGCCGGCATCCAGAACCGCGGTGACAGCGTCTGCGCCTTCCGCGAGCACCGGTTCGATCGATTGCACGTCAGTCTTCTCTCTCGCCGGCACTCACCGACGTGTTTTCGCGGTGCGCGGCAGCGACCAGCATCCGGGTGTATTCGTGGCGAGGCTCGGTGAGCACCTGTTCGCACGGTCCACTCTCAATCACGCGGCCGTCCCACAGCACCGTCACGGAGTCGGCGAGCAGTCGCACGACCGCCAGGTCGTGCGAGATGAACAGCAGCGAAATGCCGAGGTCGTCGCGAAGCGCCGTCAACAGCGTCAGGATCTGGGCCTGCACCGAGACATCGAGTGCCGAGACCGATTCGTCGCAGATGAGCAGCTGCGGTCTCGGCGC
>NZ_JASBSF010000387.1 GCF_030149085.1 Microbacterium sp.
ATCGGTATTGAGTATCGGCGAGGTACGGCTACGGCCACACAACATCGTCGGCAACGGCACTCCCATGCTGTGGTGGACGTTCACCTCGCGGCGATGGACGGATCCGCTTCCCGTGAATGTGGTGCTCATTGAGCACGAACAGGGTTGGATCCTGTGGGACACCGGGCAAGCACCCGCGTCCGCTGACTCGCCGAAGGAGTACTTCCCCGGCGGCTTCGTCGGTGCCGTCTACGCGCGGCAGGTCGACTCAACCCTCACGCCTGGGCAAGGGCTCGGCGAACAGCTCGAGCTCGCCGGGGTTCCGATCGAGCGACTGAGCCTCGCCGCCATCTCGCACCTGCACTACGACCACGCTGGAAACGTCGGCGAGCTTGCGGCAGCCGGCATCCCGGTGCTCGTGAGCGAGTCTGAGCATGACGTGCTTACCGGAAAGTCGCCGCACATGCACGGCGTCCTGGCCGAGTACCTGCTCGATGCCGGTGTCCAGTGGCGGCCCGTCACGTTCGCCCCCTCGCAGGATCCCGCGCTCGTCGACTTCGACGGCGCCTATGACGTCTTCGGCGATGGAGCGCTCACGCTCCTGCCGACCCCGGGCCACACCACCGGATCGATGAGCCTCCTCGTCCGTCGTGGCGAGGGTCGGAACCCGCTCCTGCTCGTGGGCGATGCAACGTACGATCCGAGCCTCATCGAGAAGGCTGTCGTTCCGGACGTCGGCGACCGAAAGCAGCAGCTCGAAACGCTGCGGAAGTTCGCCGCACTGCGTGATCACCTGCCCGGCCTGCAGGTGATCGCCGGTCACGACCCTCGGGCGGCGGAACTCGCCGCCTGACGGCACGCGCACCCTCACCGAAGCAGCGCGCGCAACTCCGACTCGACGGATGCCGGACGCGACGGGTCGATCGTCGTGCCGTGCTCGTACGCCTCCACGACTCGCGGATCCACATAGCTGCTCCGGGCGATAGCGGGGGTGTTGCCGAGCACGAAGGCGGCATCCCGCATTGCTGCAGCGACAATCCTCGCCCGACGCGACGGCGATTCCACCGGTCCCGCCTTCGCCAGGCTCAACGCTGCAGCCGCAGTGCCGTGCAGCGTCCGAAAGTCTTTGGCCGTGAAGTCTCCGCCCGTGCGGCGGCGGATGTCGGCATTGATCTCCTCCGGATGCAGCGGGTGCACCTCGCCATCGCCATCGCGCCACGCCAACAGTCGCGCCCGCCCACCGCGGCGCTTCAGCGCCCGCACCACGGCAACAAGATCGGGGTCGGTCAACTCCGACTCCCACGGCTGTCCGCTCTTGCCCGGAAACCGCAGTTCGACGCGCTCACCGTCGTGCACGCTCGCGTGCGCGCAGAGCAGCGTGCACAAGCCATAGCTGCCATGGACGTCGGCGTATCGCTCGGACCCAACCCGCAGGCTCCCGGTGTCGAGCATCCGGAACGCTGTCGCCAGCACGCGGGATCGCCCGAGCCCGTCGGAGCGCAGATCGAGCGTCACCGTGCGCCTGGCCCCCGGGAGCGTTTCGGCGAGGTCCAGCATCCGTTCGAACTTCACCCGATCCTGACGCTCGCGCCAGACCTCGTGATACAGGTATTGGCGCCTGCCCGCGTCGTCGACGCCCGTTGCCTGGATGTGCCCGTGCGGGTGGGGCGAGATCCACACGTCGTTCCACGCGGGCGGAATCGCGAGGGCCGAGATCCGCTCGCGGGTGGCCTCATCGGTGATCGCCGCACCCGATTCATCGAGGTAGGCGAATCCGCGTCCGCGACGCACACGCCGCAAGCCCGGTTCTGTGGTGCGACTGCGGCGGAGGCGGGGCATCCGTTCACGCTACGCCCCGCCCAGACCGTCAGGGTCAGCGACCTCGACGAACCGCCGCTCGGCGTGCGTTCACGATCCCGTACGCGAGGGTGCCGATGATCGCGAGCAGGAACACCGCCGATGCGATCACGTTAGCCTGCGGCGGGATGCCGCGCTGGGCCGCCACGTAGATGTAGACCGGGAAAGTCTGCACCGAGCCCGACGTGAAGTACGTGATGATGAAGTCGTCGAAGCTGAGGCTGAACGACAGCAGCGCCGCGGCGATGATGCCCGGCAGCAGCAGCGGGAACGTGATGCGCCAGAACACCTGCC
>NZ_JASBSF010000388.1 GCF_030149085.1 Microbacterium sp.
ACGCCGACGATGATGGCGGTGCGGATGACAGGACCGCGATCGTTGCCTCCGAAGAGCCATCCGATCGCGCCACTAACGACGATGGTGAGGGCAGCGAGTCCTAGGAACAGCGGAAGTGTCATCCCGCTCAGTAGGTAGTACATCATCGGGAAGTAGAGCGCGATGGCAATGACGACGACGACAAGCGAGGCGTAGAGCGCGCGGCGGTTTCGCAAACCGGTTGAGATCGCCGTCACCGCTACCGCAATGCCGACGCTAAGAATCACGAAGACGACGATCCCGATGCTCGGGTCGGCGAACCACCTCGTAGCCGAGAGGTAAACGAGCACTCCAGCAGTGGCAACAGTCCCGATCGCGAAGACGAGAAGGCGCTTACGTAGCGAACCACCCAGCAGCGACATCCAGACGACCCCGGAGAGGAGTGCGCCGATGACGATGACGGGTGCGGCTATGGCGGGGTCCGCGAGCCAGTTGTTCATCTGGATAGCGCCGTATTGCTTCAGCAGTACCGCGACCCAGAAGATCGGGAGCGAAAAGAAAAGGAACGCGACGAGAGTGACGCCGTAGTCGAATCCGCTGTACTGACGCAGTGCAGAGACGATACCCACCGCGAGTCCAAGAATGATCGCCACGACGGTCGCGGTCGTCACGAGCGTGATGGTCGAGGTGAGCGCGTTGGCCAACAGTGCGTTGACCGACTGGTTCTGGATGCTGATGCCGAAGTCGCCACGCAGAACTGCCCCCAACCACAAGAAGTACCGCAGCGGCGCGGGGACGTCGAGGTTCAGCAGCTTGATGCGTGCATCGATCAGCTCCTGCTTGTTCGGCGCGTTCGACGTCCGCAGCTCGTCGAGCGGATCTCCCGCGAGCGAAACGAGCATGTACATCAAGAACGTCGCCGCGAGGAGGACGAACACCGACGCGATAAGGCGTCGAACGATGAATGAAGCCATGAAGAGGGCGGCCTACCTATCCGAGGGTCGGCGAGTTGCGGGATCTTCCGTCTCGCCCGGCGCGATTGCGCAGAAGTCTAACGTGCGAGGGTGCAGGTCCCGGTAGGACCTGCACCCTCTGTGGGAGGCGCCGCTGTCCGGCGCCTCCCTGGCGGTCAACCCTCGGTCGACTCGCCGCTTGTCACTGTCCAGTCCCAGGCGTTCCAGAAGATCGTCGGGGCAAGAATGGACGGATCGACTCCCTGGACGCGGTCGCTGTATGCGGTCACGCTCGGGAACTGGAAGATGGTGACGCCGTAGAAGTCCTCCCACAGCAGCTTGTCCATCTCCTGGAGCATCGTGATCTGCTCGGCCTTATCGAACGTGACGTTCAGCTGTGCGACCAGATCATCAACCTGAGCGTTCGAGTAGAAGTTCAGGTTGTTGATTCCGCCAGTCTGGAACGTCGGCAGCGAGTTGGTAACGCCGAGGCTCGTCGACTGCCACCCGAACAGGGATGCGTCGTAGGCACCCGGGGTACCGAGCAGGCCGCCCCACTCAGTCGAACCGCAGTCCGTGACGTTGAAGCCAGCCTGGTTTGCCGACTGCTGGATGAGCGCGAACTCGTTGACACGACGCGGGTTGTTCGCTGCGTACAGGATGCAGACGTCCGTGTTGGTCACACCCGACTCAGCGAGGAGAGCCTTTGCGCCTTCGATGTCAACCTGCTCGTAGTCCAGCGAGGTGTTGTTGGCCACCGACTCGTCGTAGCCCTCAGCACCGGGAACGAACAGCTGCGAGTTACGCAGAATCGCGTCATCACCGATGATCGGCTTGATCAGCGTGTCCACGATCTCCTGGCGGGGGATCGTCTTCATGAACGCCTCGCGGGCGAGGGGGTTAGAGAAGATGTTCTCGGGGTTGCGGCCGTTCTCGAACTGAAGGTCGACGTGCTCGTAGGTGCCCTCGAGACCGGTGAGGACAGTGACTCCGTCGAGACCGTCGAGAGCCGTCTTGATGTCAGCTGTCGCCTGGGGCGAGATAATGTCGACTTCACCGTTCTGCAGGGCTTGAACAGCAGCCAGCGGGTCGGGGATGAAGCGGATCGTGATCTCTTCAATGGTCGGCTTGTTCTCGCCCGTGTACTCGGGGTTCGCCTTCAGAGTGATGTACTGATCGGCAACGAAGTCCGTGATCATGTACGGACCGCTCGCGGTGACGAGCTCTGTGTCCGAGGGCATCGACGTGAAGTTGAAGCCGGAGTTCCAGAAGGACGAGATCGGCGCGAGGGCAGCCGCGTCATCGTTCTGGATCGCGTCGAGCACTGCCTGCTTGGCCTCGGCGTTGTCGGTGATGCCCAGCGCGTTCTTGGCGACCACGTGCGCGGGCAGCGGGGACGAGAACGACAGCTCCCAGTCGACGAACGGAGCGTCGTAGACCATCGTGATGGAGCGGCCGTCTTCGCTGACCTCGGGGGTCTGGCTGACCAGGCCGAGACCGGCATCCGGAGTCGCACCCGAGTCGAAGTAGACGACGTCCGTCGGAAACGCGTCGGTGAACTCACCCGTCTCGGGGTCGGTGAAGTCAGCCGGGTCGAAGTCCGGCGTGTCGAGCGCGCGCGAGAGCGCGGCCCAGTTGAGCATGAGGTCGGCGGCGTCGACGGGGGTGCCGTCGGACCACTTCACGCCCTCGTTGATCGTGTAGGTGACCGTCAGCGGGTCTTCGCTGACGAGCTCGTACGTTCCGAACGAGGTGTTCTTCACGAGGGCCGGGGTGTTGTCGTAGTAGTTGAAGCCGTCCAACACCATGTAGTTGATGTTGTTGTTCGCGGTGGCGTTGCCGTACGAGGTGAACCCGTTCATGGAATAGAACGCCTGGTTCCAGGCGACCGAGATCGCAGAACCCTCGATGAGCCCGGAATCGTCCTCGGAGCTCGGGGCGCAACCCGAGATCACCAAGGCGCCGACGCCGGCAATGGCTGCCGCCGTCATGAAGCGCGAGATCTTCACATTTCCTCCTGTGCAAGGGGTGGTGTGCCGGGGCACGATCGACCCCGGCACGGATGGAAAAACCCTAAGCGCGGGCTGTGAGTTGTTCAAAACCTGAGGCCGAAAAGTTACATACCCTTAACTCGGCGGGAGTTGCATGTGGCAATCTGACAAGGTGCACCCCCCGAAGCGGCCTCCCGTTGTGAGCGAAGTGCTGAACGTTTCGCGGGTTGAGGGGCAAACACGTACGCGGCTGACGTGGGAGCTGTGGATCGTCCTGGCGATCACCGTGGGTCAGTCGGCGCTGTACAGCATCCTGTCGTTCACGCGCTCGCTCATCCGTGCCGCTCAAGAAAACCAGACTCTCGCGCAGCAGCAGACCCAGCTGAATCCGAACCGGGACGCCGAGGCGCTGTGGAACGCGCTGTACCAGTTCCTCAGCATCTTCTTCGGGTTGGCGCTGGTGGCGTTGGTGATTTACCTGCTCTGGGAGCCGGGGTCCAACGCCCTGAGGCGGATCGGCCTGGACTTCTCGCGGTTCGGTGGCGATCTCGGGCGTGCGCTCCTGCTCGGCGCCGTGATCGGCATCCCGGGCCTTGCCCTCTACGTCGCAGGCCGTGCGCTCGGGATCACGCTTCAGGTGAGCGCCTCGCCGCTGGATGCCGCGTGGTGGACAGTTCCGCTGCTGATGCTGGCAGCGCTGCGCGCTGGGCTGACCGAGGAGGTCATCTTTCTCGGGTATCTGTTCGATCGCCTCCGCCGGTTCGGCTGGAACTGGTGGGCGATCATCCTGACCACGGCCGGTCTTCGCGCCGCGTACCACGCCTACCAGGGCTTCGGCGCGATCGTCGGCAACTTCGCGATGGGCGTCGTGTTCGGCTGGTGCTACCGGCGCTGGGGCCGGGTCATGCCACTCGTGATCGCCCACACCCTGATCGATATCGTCGCCTTCATCGGTTACCCCCTCGCGGTGACTCTCTTTCCCACCGTGTTCTAACGCCCCGGGTGCCCTGAGACACAGCCTGGCGCGACACACGGATGTCCGTCCCTCGCGCCACCGCACGTCTCACGGAGGAGGCGTATCGGCGAAGAGGGCGGCCGCGTCTCCACGAGGGCAAGAATTGCCGCGTTGTCCACCGCGGAAGTTTGGGGCGAGGGCTGATTTCGGGGCGTGTTCAAGCATGAAGGATGCCGCCAAAGACCGCAATCGCTCCGAGTCCCGTTATCTTCCACGTGGCATCGGATGCCGCGCCGACTGCTCGACCGCGTGATGACCGCACGCTCGTGCGCGTACGACACGGCGTTTGGGCGGATGCGGCCGCCTGGCGCACCCTCACCCCGTGGGATCGTTACCTGGCGCGCGTCCACGCCGTCGCGCTACTCCGGCCGGACGCAGTGTTCTGTCGCGAGTCCGCCGCCGCACTGTGGGGTCAACCAATAATCGGCGAACCTCGCGACATCCACCTCTTCGATGGCGAGGCGACGCGGTCGCACCGGGTAGGCGATGTCGTGCGGCACGCAAGCCTCACGACGCCCCGCGTCGTCGAGGCTGGGGGCTTCCTGCTGACCGCTTCGGCTGACACTGCCGTCTCCCTGGCCCGCACCCTTCCGCCCGCGTGGGGCGTGGCGGCCGTGGACGCGACGATCAGCAAGCGTCAACTCGGTCTGTGCACCATCGCGGAGATTCGTGACGCCTTTTCGCTGCAGGTGGATCGTCGTCATCGCCGTCGATGTGTATGGGCCATTGAACACGCCGACCCGCGCTCCGAGAGCGTTGGCGAATCGGTCAGCCGCGCGGTCATCGGCTGGTTGGGGTTTGAGGAACCCGAGCTCCAGCATCCGTTCCACTTCGAAGGGCATGACGACCGTTGCGACTTCTACTGGCCGCGCTCTGGAATCGCCGGAGAGTCCGATGGATACGGCAAGTACCGGAGCGCCGCCGACCTCATCGCCGAGAAGCGCCGCGAAGACCGCTTGCGTCGACACCTACGCGGCTTCGCGCGCTGGGACTGGAACGACGCCATGCGCGCCGAGCCCCTTCGACGTGCGCTCGCGTCGAGCGGCGTGCCCCGCATCCGCCCACCCGACCCCACCATGCTCGCCACCCTCGCCCCGAGCTCACACCGTCCGCACCGTGAGACGTAACCTGGCGCGTGGGGCGGGGCCACGTTTCGCGCGCCAGGTTCCGTCTCGCGGGGGCGGGGCGGGAGTGCTAGGCGAACGCGGCGGGGGGCGGGCAGGCGCAGACGAGGTTGCGGTCGCCGTAGGCCTGGTCGATGCGGCGCACCGGGGGCCAATACTTCGAGCGCACCAGGGAACGAACCGGATACACCGCCCGCTCGCGCGAATACGGATGCTGCCAGTCGCCGACCGCGATGGCCTCGGCTGTGTGCGGGGCATTCACCAGCGGGTTGTCGCCCGCGGGCCACTCCCCTGCGGCCACCGCGTCGGCTTCGGCCTTGATCGCGATCATCGCCTCGATGAACCGCTCGAGCTCACCGAGATCCTCGGATTCGGTCGGCTCGACCATGAGCGTCCCCGCAACGGGGAACGACATGGTCGGCGCGTGGAATCCGTAGTCGATGAGGCGCTTGGCCAGGTCATCGACCGTGATCCCGGTCGCCTCCCGCAGGGGGCGC
>NZ_JASBSF010000391.1 GCF_030149085.1 Microbacterium sp.
GAGGCCGAGCGTGTCTGCCGCCGCCCGGGCCGTTGCGATCTCGCCCCGTCGAGATTCGGCGCCGGGCCGACCAATCACCACGATGTCGTCGAACACGACGAGGGCATCCTCGATGAAGACACCGTCGGGCTGGTCCGGGGCCTCAGCAACGTCGACAATCTGCCAGCCACGGTCACGATAGACCGAGCCATAGTCCCGCCACTGAGACAGCGCGAGGTCGGCATCCGCCTCGACTCGGTCGAGGTGTGTCAGTTCCCCCTGAGCGAGGAGCGGGGAGGGAACGCGGACGAGGAGCTTCGGCATCCGTTCAGAATGCCAGATTCCTCGCGTCCGACTGGCGCAGCAGCTCTCTCAGACGCCCGGGTACATACGCTCGGGCGCGCCGGTGTACAGCTGCTGCGGCCGACCGATCTTGGTATGCGGGTCGCCGTTCATCTCCCGCCAGTGGGCGAGCCATCCCGGAAGGCGACCGATCGCGAACAGCACCGTGAACATGCGCGTGGGGAAGCCCATCGCCTTGTACATGACGCCGGTGTAGAAATCGACGTTCGGGTAGAGTCGACGCTCCTTGAAGTAGTCGTCGTTGAGGGCGATCTCTTCGAGCTGCTTGGCAAGATCCAGCAGCGGGTCGTGCACGCCGAGCTCCGAGAGCACCTCGTCGGCTGACTCCTTCACGAGCTTCGCGCGCGGGTCGTAGTTTTTGTAGACCCGGTGACCGAAGCCCATGAGCTTGACACCGTCTTCTTTGTTCTTGACCCGCTCGACGAACCGCTCGACGCTCTCACCCGAGTCGCGGATGCGGGCGAGCATCGAGAGAACCGCCTCGTTCGCGCCGCCGTGCAGCGGACCGTAGAGCGCGTTGATGCCCGCCGAGATCGACGAGAACTGGTTGGCGCCGGTCGACCCGACCAGGCGCACTGTCGAGGTCGACGCGTTCTGCTCGTGGTCCTCGTGCAGGATCAGCAACCGCTCGAGTGCGCGGGAGACGACGGGGTTGACCTCGTACAGCTCGGACAGCACGCCGAAGTTGAGCTTGAGGAAGTTGTCGACGAAGCTCATCGAGTTGTCGGGGTAGAGGAACGCCTGGCCGATGCTCTTCTTGTGCGCGTACGCGGCGATGACCGGGAGCTTCGCGAGAAGCCGGATCGTGTTGACCTCGACGTGCTCGGGGTTGTGGGGGTCGGACTCGTCCTCGTAGTAGGTCGACAGGGCCGCGGTAGCCGCTGACAGCACCGACATCGGGTGCGCCGTCGGGGGCAGCGAACCGAAGAAGCGCTTGAGGTCCTCGTGCAGCAGCGTGTGGCGACGGATGCGGTTATCGAACTCCGCGAGCTCATCAGCGGTGGGCAGCTCCCCGTAGATGAGCAGCCATGCGACCTCGAGGTACGTGCTGTGAGTGGCAAGCTGCTCGATCGGATACCCGCGATAGCGCAGGATGCCGGCATCCCCGTCGATGTAGGTGATAGCCGACTTCGTCGATGCCGTGTTGACGAACCCGTAGTCCAAAGCCGTGAACCCGGTCTGCCGGGTGAGTGTTGCAACGTCGATGCTCGGCACCCCGTCGGTGCCGTGGAGCACGGGGAACTCGGCGGTCCGATCACCGACGGTCAGGATGGCCTTCTGCTGCGGGGTCTGCGCGTCGTCCACGGCGCCTCCTTGCATTGTCTGGGGCTGTCGTCGGCACCGGGACGGGTTCGCCGCCTCGCGGAGCCGTCCAAGCACGCGTCGGTGCCCGGGCTGCCCTTACAGCCTAGTAGTCGGCTCGGCCTACTGTGCGCACAGCCAAAGCGCTGGCGGTTTCGATGGAGGAACCCTTGCAGCGGGCTGCCCGAGCGGGGCGTGCGAGACACCTAGCCGGCGCGGAGGCGATGCGCCGCAGCGGCGATACGTTCATCGGTTGCCGGCAAAGACAACCGGACATGGCGTGTGTGCTGTGCCCCATAGAAGACACCAGGCCCTACGAGGATGCCGCGCTGCGCGAACCACTCGACGGAGGTCCAGGCGTCCTCATCGCGCGTGAGCCACAGATACAGTCCGGCTTCGCTTCGTTCGACACGGAATCCCGCCTCCTCGACAGCGGGTCGAAGCAGCTCGCGCCGATGCCGGTAGAGCTCACGCTGGTCGGCGACGTGCGTGTCATCGCGGAGGGCCGCGGCCATGGCAGCCTGAACAGGTGCGGGCGGCATCAGGCCCAGGTGTTTACGAGCTGTCAGCATCCCTTGGATGACCGCGGTGTCACCCGCGACGAACGCTGCACGGTATCCGGCAAGGTTCGACTGCTTGCTCAGCGAATACACCGACAAGATCCCGGTGTTGTCCCCGTCGGTGACGCGGGGGTCCAGCGCGGACGGGATCGCCTCACGATCCCAGGGCGCATCCCAGCCGAGCTCGGCGTAGCACTCGTCGCTCGCGAGCACCGCACCGAGCTCTCGCGCCCGGTCACGGGCGACACGCAGCGCAGCAGCATCCAGAACCGCCCCGTCGGGATTCCCCGGCGAGTTGACCCAGACCAGCCGCGTGTTCTGGGGCCACTGGGTCGGATCGTCGGAAGCGATCGGCGTCGCCCCCACGACTCGTGCGCCGACCTCGTAGGTCGGGTATGCCGCAACCGGATGGACGACGACGTCTCCCGGTCCCAGGCCCAGGAGCAGCGGCAGGAGCGCGACGAGTTCCTTCGACCCGATGGTCGGGAGCACAGCGTCAATCGTGAGCCCCGGCACTCCGCGCCGACGCGCGTACCAGTCGACGATCGCCTCCCTCAGCTGAGGCGTGCCGACGGTCTGCGGGTAGGCATGAGCGTCGGTCGAGGCGGCAAGAGCTCGCGCGATCACCTCAGGAGTCGGGTCTACCGGCGAACCGATCGAAAGATCGACCATCCCGTCCGGGTGCGAGCGGGCCCGCGCGGCGTAGGGCGCCATCGCGTCCCACGGGTAATCGGCCAGGTCGGCGACGCCCATCCGTCGAAACCCGGGATCAGTGGTTCTGCGGAGGCAGCTCGGCAATGATCGGGTGATCCTTGGGGATCACCCCGACCTTGGCGGCCCCACCGGGCGAGCCAAGGTCATCGAAGAACTCGACATTCGCCTTGTAGTAGTCCTGCCATTCCTCGGGCAGGTCATCTTCGTAATAGATCGCCTCAACGGGGCACACGGGCTCGCACGCACCGCAGTCGACACACTCATCCGGGTGAATGTAGAGGCTGCGCTCCCCCTCATAGATGCAGTCGACGGGGCACTCGTCGATGCAGGCACGATCCTTGACATCGACGCACGGAAGGGCGATCACATACGTCACAGGTGCAAGTCTAGTCGGCCGCCTCGGCTGTCCGTCCGCGATCGACACGCTCGGGCCAGGCGACGACGAAGGCCGTCACCAGGGGAAGCCACAGGGTCCACACGACACCCAGGATCGACTGCGGCACGATCACCGAGCCACCGGCTCCGGTTCCCGAGAGCACGATCGTGATGCCCATGGCACCAAGCCCGGTGGCAAGCGCGGCCCACCGGTCGGCTGTCAGAAGGCGCACCGCGATGATCACTGCCGCTCCCGCCACCATCGCCAGCACGAGCCCCACCGGGATGCCGAACAGACGGTAAGCATGGCTGACGGTTCCCGCGGCCCCATAGATCGCACCGACGATCAACGCGACCACCCACGCGGCAAGGCGAAGAAACGAGAAGCGCGGCACCGCATCACTGTATCGCGGCCGTGCGGTGGGAAGGCTTAGACGGCCAGGCCCCACCACCGAAGCGCGGCGGCTACCGCAGCTGCAGCAACCACCACGACGAG
>NZ_JASBSF010000394.1 GCF_030149085.1 Microbacterium sp.
CGGATGATCCTGAGGCTGCCGCAGATCGAGTCGCCGACGGTGTCGCGGAACGACCTCTGCGCGGTCAGGTTGGCGAAGGTGTCGTCGTAGGGGCGCTCGAGGTTCTCGGCGGAGTAGATCCAGGCGGTGAAGAGTTCGGCAGCGCGCCGAGCGTAGGTGGCGGATGCCCGCGGGTCGGCGCGCAGATAGGCTTCGGCGCGCGCAGCGGCGTCACCGACCTGCGGCCACGCTTGCGCGACGAAGTCGAAGTTCCCCACCGAACGGCTCCTCTGTCAGGAGTCGCCGACCGACCCCTTGAGCCGATGCTACTGGGACCGTCAAGCCGCGTCGGGGTAGAAGGTGGGGAGGTGTCGTTCGGGTTTCACGACGTACCGGCGCCCGTGCGGGGAAACCCATTCGAGCGACCCGTCATCGAGGTGGGTGATCTGCCACCCGCCGTGATGCTTCACCGTGTGATGGCCCTGGCACAGCGGGGCCGTGTTCGTCACCGAGGTTTCACCCCCGTCGGCCCACGCGACCGAATGATCGATCTGACACTGCGAGGCCGGTTTCCCGCATCCCGGGCCCATGCACCGGTCAGCCCGCCACTTCACCAATTTCGCCAGCTCCGGTGGCGGCCGATACCTTGTGCGCCCGACCGAGACCACGGCCCCGGTTTCCGGGTGGGTCAGCACCCGGATCCACCCCGACGCGTTACCGGCGAGTTCCCGGGCGGTGTCTATGAGGATCGGACCGACCCCCTCCACCTCCGCAGGATCCGTCACTCCCTCAACACCCAGCAGAGCCAGGGCGGGGACGGTGACCACCACGGTCGCTTGGATGCCCCGCGCACCCTCCGGGTGCTGCGCCACCGTCCCGTCGATGAGCAGGTCACAGAACACGTCAGCCCGAATCTCATCCAGACTCCGCTGCGACCCATCCCCCGGCTCCCCGCCCCGAGTGGCACCGCGCTCGTGGTCACGGATCACCACAGCTTTCTGGGTGACACGCCCGTAGATCGCCTGGGCTTCCACCGACGGAACCAGCGCGTGAACCCACGACATCGAATCCCCCGACGGCTCCACCACGATCCGACGACCCCGCACCGCGGCTTCGTGGCGCTCCGTCAGGCTCGGTGCGGTTTCCCGGTCAATCAGACGGCGTAACGCCCGCCGGAACGACCCCACCGGCAACGACTCCGCGAGCTCCAACGCCCGCCCCACCAGCCGTGCCGCAACCTCCCGGTCCAGGACATCCAGGTCATCGACGAGGATCTCCGCGTGACGGACCGTCACCCCCGCACGAGACAGGGACTCCAACACCGCAGGATACGAGTGGACCAGAGACTCGGCACGGGCGAGCATCATCCCCGCCGCGTTCTCCGTGATCCGCAACGCCGACGCGAGCTCCAGGCGCAGGGACCGCATCACCAGTTCCCGGGAGCCACCCCCGTACCGGGTGACATCATCGAGGGCTTCGAGGCGGAGGTCATCGACCCGGGCTAACCGTTGCGCGGCGAACACCGCCTCCAAATCAGCAGCCTCCAGCACAAGAGCCACAGCGTCCGGACGCGGCGGAACCCACCCCGCCACCTCGGCATCCCACTCCCGCACATCGCTCTCATACAGGAATGCGTCAGCATCCGGAATCCCGGGCCACTGACCCGAATCACCCGCACCGACCGCTTCCATACCCCGACACTACGAGGGGGGTCCGACATTGATCCGGCCGGTGTCGCTGCGCGCAATGTCGGAGGGGTGGTATGTCCTGTTCCACTGGCCAACGGCTGGTGACGTGCGCCGGGGGGTGCGCGCCTAATCCGACCCGAAGGGCGTTCTCATGGATGAGAACAGCAACACCACACCATCGTCCACTCCGGCAGGCTGGTACCCGCATCCGGGCGCCGAGGCCGCGCCCGGCTCCGAAATGTACTGGGATGGAACCATCTGGCGCACCGACCTCGTGCGCCAGCCCGCCGCAACAGATACCGCCGTCCCCGCCGATGCCGCTGTCCCCGCCGCCTCGAAGCGGCCGTGGTACACGCGCAAGGCGGTCATCATCCCGGCCGCAGTCGTCGTCGGCCTGATCGTCATCGGCGGGATCGGCAGCGCGCTGGGAGGCGGGCGGTTGACCTCGGATGCTGCACCCGCCGCACCGGCGCGCACGACCGAGCAGGCGGCCGTCGCCGCCGAGGCCGAGCCCGACCCGGTGCTGATCATCGTGCCGAACGTCGTCGGCATGGATGGCGCGACGGCCCGCACTGTTCTCGAGGCCCTCGGCATCCGGGTCTCTGCCGACGGCGACGAGTCGATGCCGGTGATCGCGCAGGATGTCGCAGAGGGCGCCGAGATCGAGGAAGGCGCGACCGTCACACTGACCCTGGAGGAGAAGCCGCAGCTGACGCTCGGTCAGCAGAACGCGATCAGATCTGCGCAGTCGTACCTGGACT
>NZ_JASBSF010000395.1 GCF_030149085.1 Microbacterium sp.
CCGAGCAGAACTCCCAGGACAGTCGCGGTCACCGTTACGTGCACTGCCTCCAGCAGCACCATGCGGCGGATCTGCGCGATGGAAACGCCGAGGGCGCGCAGGAGCCCCAGCTCCCGGGTGCGTTGGATGATCCCGAGGGTCAGGAGGTTCACGAGCCCGACTCCCGCGATCACTGCCGAGATCGCAACGAGCCCCATCATGACCGCCGCGACCGTGTCCATGATGCTCGCAAGCTCCGGGTCGAGCACGCCCCCCCCGTTGGCCGTGAGCACCGCCTTCACCGACTCGATCGCCACCGCGAACATCGTCACGAGAGTCACGCCGATGACGATGCCGATCGATGTCCGAGCTGAGCGTTCGGGATTCCGATAGGCGTTCTGCACCGCGAGCCGCGCAGGAGCGGAGCGACCGAACGCCCGGCCGACCAGGCGCAGCGCCGGAGGCATGACCAGCGGGGCTGCCATCGTGATGCCGGTGAACGAGAGGGCTCCACCGACGAAGGCGACCACGACACCGAGCGGTGAGACGAGTCCCAGCAGGATTCCCGCGGCAAGCGCGGCCGCCCCGAGGGCGAACAGGATGCCGGCGACAGCATGTCTCCCCCTTCGGGCGACGACCTCATCGGTGGCGAGGGGAACCGAGCCCGACACTGCCTGCAGCGGGGTGACGGTGAGAACTCGCCGGGAACCGATCCACGCCGCGAGCCACGTGGTGAGCGCCACGATCACGGCGGGCAGCAGCATCGACAGTGTGACCGGCGCCACGGGGACGGCATCCAACCCGAGTCGGACTATCGCGATCTGCGCTCCCGCGGCAGAGACGACGATGCCGAGTACCGTACCGATCACCGCGCCGAGCACGCCGACGATCAGCCCCTGGGAGGCCACGCGTGCTCGCTGCGACCTCGCCGACGCGCCGATCAGACGCAGCAGGGCGATCTGGCGCGATCGTCCGGCAACGACGGTCGCGAACGTGTTGGCCGTGACGATGCCGGCCACATAGACCGCGAGCGCGACGAGTAGCAGCGTCAGGAATCCGAGGATGAAGGCGAGGGTTCCACTGTCACCGATGTAGGGGTCCGCGCGCAGCATCGCCGCCAGAAAGTCGGTGGTGGCGATCAGCACGACCCCGAACACCGTCGAGATTGCAGCGACCAGGATGCTCGCCCCCATCCCGCGCTCACGGAGCCACGCGAAGCTCGTGCCGGCGCGCGGCATGCGCAGCGGCGCCTGATCGACGGATGCCGTGACGGTGCTCATGCGCCGACCTCCGCACGTCGCGTCTGCACGAGGGCGTCGCCCGCGTCAGCTGCGAGCATGTGAGCCGAGATCTGCTCGGCGGTCTGCGCGGGCTTGTCGGCGACGAGGCGCCCGTCACCGAGGAACAGGACGCGGTCGGCGTGGCTGGCAGCAACGGGGTCATGCGTGACCATGGCAATCGACTGCCTGCGCGTGCGGCTTGCCTCAGCCAGCAGCGCCAGCACCTCACGGCCCGAGCGCGAATCGAGGTTACCCGTCGGCTCATCAGCGAAGAGGAGATCCGGCGCGGTGGCCAGGGCTCGCGCGATGGCGACGCGTTGCTGCTGACCACCCGAGAGTTCGTGCGGCCGGTGACTCAAGCGCGATCGAAGCCCGAGCGTGTCGATGAGCCCGTCGATGCGGGCCTTCTCAAGCACGCTCGGCGCACGGCCATCGAGGTCGAACGGCAACAGGATGTTCCCCAGGGCGTCGAGAGTCGGCACGAGGTTGAAGGACTGGAACACGAAGCCGACGCGGCGACGACGCAAGATTGTGAGCTCAAGGTCGCCGAGATCGGTGATGTCGGTGTCGCCGATCCAGACCCGTCCGGCGGTCGGCGCATCGAGCCCGGCCATGATGTGCATGAGGGTCGACTTGCCCGAACCGGAGGGGCCCATGATCGCGGTGAACTCCCCGCGACGGATGCCGACAGTGACGTCATCGAGCGCCCTGACCGTTCCGCTTCCGGTGCCGTAGGTTTTGTCGAGGTTCTCTACGCGGGCCGCCAAGCCCATCTGCGTCGTGGTGATCTTCATGTCTCCGACGCTAGGAATCAGGCCCCGACCCCCGCGTCAGCCCGAAGTCGCGCCGTCATCCGTCGGAAGGATGATTCCGCGGCATCCGTCTCGCACGAGGTGTGAACGGTCAGACGAGCCCGTGCTCGTAGGCGAAGACAACCAGTTGAACGCGATCGCGCAGCCCGAGCTTGCCCAGGACGCGACTGATGTGCGTCTTCACCGTCGCCTCCGAGAGGTACTCGCGGGTGGCGATCTCGGCGTTAGACAGCCCCCGGGCGGCAAGGGCGAAGATCTCGCGCTCCCTGTCGGTCAGCTCGCCGAACGCCCGCGGCGTGGGTCGGGTCTGCTCATCGCGGAAGTGCGCGAACAGCTGTGCGGTAGCCGCCGCCGCGATCACCGCCGAACCGGCGTGGACACTGCGGATCGCGGCGAGGACGAACTCGGGCTCGGCATCCTTGAGCAGAAAGCCGCTCGCGCCGCCACGGATCGCTCGAGCCGCCGCCTCATCCAGATCGAAGGTCGTCAGCATGACGATGCGCGGCGCGTCAGGGTCCTGCAGCAGATGCGCCGTCGCCTCGAGACCGTCCATGACCGGCATCCGGATGTCCATGAGCACGACATCCGGCCGTGTGTCTCGCACCATCGACAGGGCCGTCTGGCCGTCTCCCGCCTCGCCGACGACTGCCATGTCGGGTT
This sequence comes from Microbacterium sp., assembly GCF_030149085.1. GTDB lineage: Bacteria > Actinomycetota > Actinomycetes > Actinomycetales > Microbacteriaceae > Microbacterium. Next base: position 2,732 of record NZ_JASBSF010000395.1, read on the forward strand.
GTGAGGCGATCACCATGCGGATGCCGGCCCGAAAGAGCGCCTGATCATCCACGAGAGCGACGCGGATGACGGCGCGACCCGCACTGCTCTGGTCGGTCATCGTGCCGCCGACTCTCGACGCTCCGGTTCCACAGCGAAAGGGAAGGTCGCACGCACGACCCACATCTCCCCGACCATCCCGGCCTCCACTGCCCCACCGACCAGCCGCGCACGCTCGCGCATGCCGACGATACCGTGGCGCACTTCGGCCGACTCGATCGGGCGAAGCGCATCCGGCTCTGGCATACCGACCGGCCGATCGACCGGATTCGACGCCCACAGGTGCAGGCGGTCCGGGAGCCAGCGCATCGTCACCTCGACATCTCCGTTGCCGTGGCGGATGGCGTTGGTGAGAGCCTCCTGCAGCACACGGTAGATCGCCAGCTGCACAGCCGCGGGCACGGTTGCGGGAGGCATCGGCTCGACATCCACGCGAACCGCGAGCCCTGCAGCTCGCACCTGGGCGTACAGACTCTCCAGATCGTTCAGCATCGGCTGGGGTGCCACACCTTCGCTGTGGCGCATCTGCGTGAGCAGCAGCCGAACGTCCGAGAGTGCACTGCGTGCCGTTGTCGAGATTGTCGTGAGGGCATCCTTGGCCGCCTGCGGATCGGCATCGGCGGCGTACCGAGCCCCGTCAGCCTGGGCGATGATGACGGCGAGCGAATGACCGACGACGTCGTGCATGTCCCGGGCGATCCGGCCGCGCTCCTGCTCCTCGACGCGTTCCCGTTCCGCGCGCTCGCGCTCGCGCTGCGTGCGCCGGGCACGCAACGACGTTCGGACGAGAGCTCCCACGGTCCAGGCCAGAAGCAGTGCGAACCCGGCCGCAACCAAGACAGCGGCTGCCAAGGGCAGAACGCTCCACGAGGACACACTCAGCAGTTGCGTGCCGAAGAGGTACGCGGTGATCACTGCCGCTCCGACGATCGCCGACGAGAACCCGAGCCAATACACCAGCACAGTCCCGTAGGCCGCCGTCGCGTAGAGCACCGCGAAGATCGCTACATCCACGAAGGATGGCGGACGCAGCAGGAGCATCTGCACGATCGCCGCGATCCACGCCGTACCGAGCGCGAGAAGCGGCGAGAGCCGACGCAGCGCGAGGGCCGCCGCGAAGAGGACACACATAACCACTGTCGCGAACGCCGACTCGGCTGCCCAGCCGCCGACCGTCAGCTCCAGCGGAATGCAGAGCAGCCCGAAGACTCCCGCGACGGTGACATCCGTCGCCACCTGGTAGGGAAGGAGTTCGCGAAAGAGTCCGGGGCGCTTCACCTCTCCCACGCTACGGAACGGGCCCCTCGGCCGCGTCCATCTCGAGATGTATGTGCTCGGGCCTGACCGCCTACGGCGACGGCGTCGGTCCCGCGACCTCAGGCTCGGGCTCCTCAGCCTCTGAGGTCGCAGCATCGGGCGCGGCCCGATACTGCTCGGTGATGAGGCGGTACGACCGCGTCGTGAACGCGAGGAGGGCGATCACGACCATGGCAAGCCCGGCGAAGACGAAAACGAGCGCGATGCCCCGCGCCTCTCCGTCGCCGAGGAGCCATCCCCACGTCTGCTGACCGCTTGGCGACTCCATGTACGGGATGATCCAGAACTCGGCGATCGGTGCGATGAGGAACGCCGTGACGGGCGCCGCCGCCGATTCGAACGCGGCGGCGAAGCCGAAGACGCGCCCTTGCGATCCGTAGTCCACAACCTTCTGAATGACGGTCTGCTCGGACGCCTCAAC
>NZ_JASBSF010000398.1 GCF_030149085.1 Microbacterium sp.
CTCGTCGGCAATGACGCCGTCCACAAGGATGACGAGATGCCGCTGGCGCGTGCACGCGGATCCCTCGAACAGCTTCACCGCGTATGCCTCTGGCTTCAGCACTGCTACGGCGACCCGGCAGCACCGCACCCGGCGCCATTCGCGTTCGACCGCGTGCCGCCGGCACCCGAGTCAGTCGTGCGCCAAGCACGTAGCGAACTCCTCAAAATCCAAGCCGAGTTCGACAACGCCCGCGCGCAATTGAGCGAAGCGGCGGCGCTCGGCGCCAAAGCGGAGGCCGAAATTGAGGAGTTACGCGCAGACATCGCGCGGCTCAAGGCCGAGAACGCCCAACGCAACACCACGCACAAGATCGCGGATCCGACCGACGCGACCGAGGCCCAGACCCGCGAACAGCTCATCGACCTGCTGCTCCACGAAGCGGGCTGGCCGCTCGATGATGCCCGCGACCGCGAGTGGCCGGTGACCGGCATCCCGAGCCCGTCGGGCACCGGCAAGGTCGACTACGTGCTGTGGGGTGATGACGGAAAGCCGCTCGCCGTCGTCGAAGCGAAGCGCACCTCGAAGAGCGCGAAAGAGGGGCGTGAGCAAGCCGCGATCTACGCGGATGCCCTCAACGCGATACTGGCCAGCGCCCGCTCATCTTCTACACGAACGGGTACGACACCTGGTATTGGGATGACCGGCGCTACCCGCCGCGCAAGGTCGCAGGATTCCTCACGAAAGACGAACTGTTGCTGGCCGTGCAACGCCGCACGACGCTCAGACCACTCGAGACCGTCGCGGTCGACCGGGAAATCGTCGAGCGGTCGTACCAGCTGCGTGCCATTCGGGCAGTGAGCGATGCATTCGAGCACAAGCGGCGTCGAGCGCTGCTGGTCATGGCCACCGGTACCGGCAAGACCCGCACCGTGATCGCGCTGGTCGACGTGTTGCAGCGAGCGAACTGGGTCAAGCGCGTACTGTTCCTCGCCGATCGCACCGCGCTCGTGAATCAGGCAGTCGCCGCGTTCAAGACGCACCTGCCCGACAGTGCACCGGTGAATCTGCTTACCGACCGCGATAGCGAGAGTCGTGTCTTCGTCTCCACCTACGCGACGGTGATGAACCTCATCGACGCGGGCGACGACAACCTGCGCCGCTTCGGCCCCGGCTACTTCGATCTCATCGTGGTCGACGAGGCTCACCGATCGATCTACAACCGGTACGGCGAGGTCTTCGACTACTTCGACGCGCTCGTCGTCGGTCTCACCGCAACACCCCGAGCCGACATCGACCACAACACGTATCGACTCTTCGAGCTCGACGACGGAGTACCCACTGACGCTTTCGAACTCGACGACGCGATAGCGGGAGGTTTCCTCGTGCCGCCGAGAGCTCGCGTCATCGACCTCGGGTTCATGAGTCGCGGCATCCGCTACGCCGACCTCAGCGACGAGGAACGCGAGCAGTGGGACGCCCTCGAATGGCAGGACGGCGACATCCCCGACGAAGTGGATGCCGCAGTCCTGAACCGCTGGCTGTTCAACGAAGACACTGTCGACAAGGTCCTGGAGATCCTCGTCGATGAAGGGCACTACGTCCAGGGTGGCGACGTGCTCGGTAAGACGATCATCTTCGCGAAGAACCAGAAGCACGCCGAGTTCATCCAGGAACGCTTCGACGCGAACTTCCCCGAACAACGCGGCCAGACGGCGGCGATCATCACGCACGCCTCCGGGCCCTACGTTCAGGACCTCATCGACAGGTTCTCGACCCCGGGCGCGAAGCCCCACATCGCCATCTCCGTCGACATGCTCGACACCGGCATCGACATCCCGGATGTCGTCAACCTCGTGTTCTTCAAGCCGGTGCATTCGCAGACGAAGTATTGGCAGATGATCGGGCGCGGCACCCGCCTGCGTCCCGACCTGTACGGCGCCGGCAAACCGAAGGCCGACTTCATCATCTTCGACGTGTGCGGCAACATCGAGTACTTCAACGCCGACATCCCCGAGGCATCCGGCCGGCGAACGGTATCCGTCTCGGAGCGCGCGTTCCTCGCACGCCTGCGACTGCTCGGGCTGCTCGCGGGTCGCGACGACACGGATGCTGCGCCGCTGCGTGACCAGCTCGCGACGCGCCTTCACGCCGCGGTGGGAGGCATGAACCGCCAGAACTTCCTTGTCCGTAAGCGCCTGCGCGCCGTCGACCGTTTCACCCCCGCCCAGGCGTGGCAGCACTTCACTCCCGCCGACCTGGATGACGCAGCCGTCCTGGCGGGACTACCGACGGCATCCGAAACCGACACCGACGAAGCGGCGAAGAGGGTCGATCTGCTGCTGCTCGCGGCGCAGGTCGCCGTTGCCGGCGGCGACCCGGTGCCGCAGCAGATCATCGCCTCGGTCATCGATGTCGCCTCCGCACTGGGTCAGCGCCGCGGCATCCCGGCCGTCGATCAGCAGGCTACGCTGCTCAGCGCCATCAGCGACCCGGAGTGGTGGGATGCCGCGAGCCTCACCCACCTGGAGTCTGTGCGCGTCGGCCTGCGCGGGCTCGTGCGACTCATCGATGCGCGCGGGCAGCATCCGATCTACACGGACTTCGTCGACACGATCGCCGAGCGCCGCGACATCGACATCGTGCGGGTCATGCCGGGACTGGACCGTCGCGCTTTTCGCGAGAAGGTCCTCGGATTCCTCGAGGGTCATCGCGGCAACCTCGCGCTGCGCAAGCTTCGGACCGGACGCGAACTCACCTCCGTCGATCTCACCGAACTCGAGGCGATCCTCATCAGTGTCGGGGGAGTGGATGCCGAGCAGCTGCGCGCTCAGGCCGACGAAGCACGCGGCCTCGGGCGACTCATCCGTTCGATCGTGGGGCTCGATCGTTCAGCGGCCGAAGCCGCGCTCGGTGACTTCGTGGCGGCATCCGGATTCACGCACCGCCAGCATGTCTTCGTCGATCTCATCGTCGAGCAGCTCACGATCGCGGGCTACCTCGACCCGCGTCGACTCTACGAAGACCCCTTCACGGGAGTCGCTTCCGAGGGGCCGGATGCCCTGTTCACGGAGGCGCAGGTCACCGACCTCATCGAACGCCTGCGTCAGCTCGACGAGTCGGCCGAGCCCCACGACTCGGCATCCGCCTAGCCGTCACCGCAGCGGTGTTTGGAGCGCTCTACCGGTAGTTGACGAACTGCAGGTCGACGTCGAGATCGGCGGCCTTCAGAATCCGGATGACTTCTTGCAGGTCGTCCCGGCTCTTGGACTGCACGCGCAGCTCATCGCCCTGGATCTGCGACTTCACCGACTTGGGGCCCTCGTCGCGGATGATCTTGCCGATCTTCTTCGCGTTCTCCTGCGAGATCCCGTCCTTGAGGCTCGAGACGATGCGGTACTCCTTGCCGCTGGCTGTCGGCTCGCCCGAGTCAAGGCTCTTCAGTGAGATCCCGCGCTTGATGAGCTTCGACTGGAACACATCCAGCACTGCTTTCGCGCGCTCTTCGGAGTTGGCTTTGATGAGGATCTGCTCACCGCTCCACTCGATCGAGGCGTCAGTGCCCTTGAAGTCGTAGCGCTGCTCGACCTCTTTGCGCGCCTGGTTGAGGGCGTTGTCGGCCTCCTGGTGGTCGACCTTGCTCACGATGTCGAACGATGAATCAGCCATGGGGGAATTCTAACGACGCCTCCTCTATGGAAGCGTTTCCATACGGATGACGATCACAAACTGGTCTCGATACTGGGGACAAGTCTCGCGTCATCCGCTCCGGGATGTTACAAATGTAAGCGCTTGCAGAACCCGCGAGCACACTGGTTCGACGCGGAACACTCGCGACGGCCGATCCCATCAGCACTCAAGAGAGGCACACACCAATGAAGGTGAACATGAGGAGCATTGTCGCCCTGGGCGCGATCGCTGCGATTTCATCTCTGACCCTCGCCGGTTGCGCGGGCAGCTCAGACAGTGGCGAGACCACGGCACCGGACATGTCCGGCTCCATCACCGTGTGGGTCGACGCCGACCGTGCAGGCGTGCTCGAAGCGGCCGCTGCCGACTTCACCGAGCAGACCGGCGTTGAGGTCACCCTCGTCCAGAAGGAGTTCGGCGAGATCCGCGACCAGTTCGTCCAGCAGGTTCCGACCGGCGAAGGCCCCGACATCGCTGTGGGCGCGCACGACTGGCTGGGCACCCTCGTGACCAACGGCGTCGTCGCACCGGTCGAGCTCGGCGACAAGGCCGGCGACTTCGAGGATGTCGCCATCAGCGCCTGGGCCTACGACGGCCAGACCTACGCCGTTCCCTACGCGATCGAGAACATCGCCCTCATCCGCAACACGGATCTCGTGTCCGAGGCTGCAACTGACTACAACGACATGATCGCCAAGGGTCAGGCCGCCGGTACCGAGTACCCCTTCCTCGTGGGCCTTGACCCCGAGGCCGCGGACCCGTACCACCTGTACCCGTTCCAGACCTCGTTCGGTGCGCCGGTTTTCGGTCAGAACGCCGACGGCAGCTACAACGCCGACGACCTACAGATCGGCAATGAGGGCGGCGTCGAGTTCGCCAACTGGCTGGGCGAACAGGGTGCTGCCGGCATCCTGAACACCAACATCACTGGGGACCTCGCGCTCGAGAACTTCACCTCGGGCAAGTCGCCGTTCTTCCTGACGGGCCCGTGGAACGTCCCGGCGATCGAAGAGGCCGGCATCAACTTCTCCGTAGACGCGATCCCCTCGGCCGGTGGCCAGGACGCACAGCCGTTCGCTGGTGTGCAGGGCTTCTTCCTGAGCTCGGAGAGCGAGAACACCCTCGCAGCGAACGAGTTCCTCGTCAACTACATCGGTAGCGAAGATGTTCAGCTGGCCCTCTACGAGGTCGGTGGCCGTGCACCCGCGCTGAGCGCCGCCTTCGACCAGGTCGAAGCGAGCGACCCCGTCGTCGCCGGATTCGGTCAGGTTGGCGCCAACGCCGTGCCGATGCCGAGCATCCCCGAGATGGGCTCCGTCTGGCAGTACTGGGGCGTGACCGAAGCTGCGATCATCAACGGCGGCGACGCGCCGGCGCTGTGGACGCAGATGGCGGCCGACGTTCAGGCAGCGATCGAGTAATCCGATCCGCGCAGGTGGGGTGGTGCCCAGGCGCCACCCCACCTCATACCCTGCCCAGGAAGAGGGATGAGGATGTCTACTCCGACCACCGAGAATCGCGACCCCGCGATCGACCCGCGCCGTCGCAAGAACTCGGCACGCGCGCGCCGCATAGCGGATTCCGCCGGCGTCGGCTGGAAAGTGCTGCTGTTGAAGATCGTCGCGATGGCGATCATCGACGCGCTCGCGCTGTACTCCGTGCTCGTGCTCATGCAGAGCGAGCAGTGGGTCCCGATCGTCGTCATCCTGCTCATCACGGGCTTCGCGAACTACATCTACTTCAGCCGCGGAAACCTGCCTGCGAAGTACCTCATCCCCGGGCTCATCTTCCTCTTCGTCTTCCAGATCTTCGCGGCCGGCTATACCGCCTACGTCGCCTTCACCAACTACGGCACCGGCCACAACAGCGACAAGGATGCCGCGGTCAACGCGCTCCTCCTCCAGGCGCAGGAGCGGGTGCCCGATTCCCCCGCCTACAAGCTCACGATCGTCGAGCGTCTCGGGGAACTCTCGTTCCTGGTCACCGACCCCGATGGGGTCGTTGAGATCGGCAACGACGACAACCCGCTCGAGCCGGTCGAGAACGCCGAGATGGATGGCAGCAAGGCTGTCGGTCTCGACGGATACAACAGCCTGAACTTCTCGCAGATCGTCGCGAATCAGCAAGAGATCGCCGCCATGGCGGTCCCACTCAGCGACGACCCGAACGACGGATCCCTGCGCACCCCCGACGGTTCCAGCGCCTACGTCTACCTGTCGAAGCTCGTCTATGACGAGCAGGCCGACACAATGACCGATACCCGCACGGGAACGGTCTACTACGACATCGGAACCGGCGCCTTCACAGCCGAAGACGGCACGGAGCTGCTGCCGGGATGGCAGATCTTCGTCGGCTTCGACAACTTCACGCGCGCCTTTACCGAAGAGTCCATCCGCGGCCCGTTCTTCTCCGTGCTCGCCTGGACGTTCGTCTTCGCGTTCCTGTCGGTGGCCACGACCTTCGTGCTGGGGCTGTTCCTTGCGATCGTCTTCAACGATCCACGGATGAAGTCCAAGAAGTACTACCGGGTGCTCATGATCCTCCCGTACGCGTTCCCCGGGTTCCTCTCGGCGCTCGTGTGGGCAGGCATGATGAATCAGGAGTTCGGCTTCATCAACGTCGTGCTCTT
>NZ_JASBSF010000168.1 GCF_030149085.1 Microbacterium sp.
GGGCGATCACGGCCAGCAGCACGAAGGCCGCGATACTGGCGCCGATAAGTCCCAGGAACACGTCGATGAGCAGCAGGACGGAGGTGATTGCGGCGGCGAACCGCGGACCCCGAGGGTCGATGCCGCGGGCTTTGTCAGACATGGGCGCTCTCCGTCGTCAGTCGCTGAAGCTCGAGCTCGAGTACGTGGCGGTTGGGCACTCCGCCGAATCGGGTCTGCACTGCGCCGTTACGGTCGAGCACGAGGGTTGTGGGGGTCTGCAGCACATTGAAATGGCGCGCGATGTCGGGGCGGTGGGTGAGGTCGACATCCAGGTGAAGAACCCCGGGACGCGACGCGGCGATCTCGCCGAGCGTCCGGTGGACGCCGGGGCATCTGCTGCACATCTCCGTGCTGAACTGCAGCAGGGTTGCCGCATCCCCCAGCCGGTCCGCGCCGAGGCGTGCGGGTTCGACGATCTCATGGTTGACATCACGCCGGGCGCGTCCCTGACGGGCACGCAGCAGGATGCCGATCACGGCGCTGACCGTGACCAGAACGGCGATGCCGATGAGAGCAGAGACGGGTTCCACGGCATCCCACACTAAGCGACCTGGGCCGGGGAGGGGCGCGCGTGACGGACTGTGACACGACGGCGGGCAGAGCGCCGGCTGCAGGAGGCGGGACGCGCCCGGCGCGCACCGTGCCGCGCGAGGTTGCGCGGGTAGGGTGTGAGCCGTGACCGACATCGAGTTTCGCAGCGACGTAACAGTCGAGCTTGTCCGAGCCAGTGCCGCAGATTCCGACGTTCTGTTCGCGGCGCGGGTATCAACCCTGGGTGAGCAGACCCTCGGCGACGCGGCAGCGGGGGTTGAAGCATCCGATCGCGACCGTGGGTTGATCAACTACCTGATGCGCGACCGGCACGGTTCCCCGTTCGAGCACAACTCGATGACCTTCTACGTGCAGGCGCCGATCTTCGTCTTCCGTGAGTTCATGCGCCACCGCATCGCCTCCTATAACGAGGAATCGGGTCGGTACCGGGAGTTGCGTCCGGTGTTCTACGTTCCCGCTCCCGAGCGCAAGCTCGTGCAGGTTGGAAAGCCCGGCGCGTACGACTTCATCGACGGCACCCCCGAGCAGACCGAGATCGTCGACGAGGCGACACGCGAAGCATCCGTGCACGCGTTCGCGGCGTATCAACGGATGTTGGATGCTGGCGTCGCCCGCGAGGTTGCGCGCATCGTGCTGCCGCTGAACACCTACTCGTCGATGTACGTCACGATGAACGCCCGGTCGCTCATGAACTTCTTGTCGCTGCGAACCAAGGTCGAAGGCTCGCACTTCCCCTCGTTCCCGCAGCGAGAGATCGAGATGTGCGCCGAGAAGATGGAAGACCTGTGGGCAACGCTGATGCCGATGACCCACGCCGCGTTCGCAGCCAACGGCCGCGTTGCTCCGTGATGGCTTGCCCCAGGATCCGCTGAGTCGCATGCCGAAGACCGTTCTCGTCACCGGGGCAAGCTCGGGGCTCGGCGCCGAGTATGCTCGCCGCCTCGCCGCACGGGGCGCCGATGTCGTGCTCGTGGGACGGGACAGGGCAGCCCTGGATGCCGTTGCCGCCGAGATCCGTGATCGCTATCGCGTTCAGGCCGAAACTCTCGTTGCCGACTTGACGAAGCCGCGGCAGCGGGCGAAGGTCGAAGCCCGGTTGACCGACTCCGAGCGCCCCATCGAGGTCCTGGTGAACAACGCCGGGTTCGGGTTGCCCCTCGCGTTCGAACGCAACGACATCGATGACGAAGCGCGGCACCTGGAGCTGCACGTCGAGGTACCGATGCGGCTCATGCACGCAGCCCTCGGGCCGATGCTCAGCCGGGGTCATGGGCGAATCATCAATGTCGCATCCGTGGCCGCCTATACACCGCGATCGACCTATGGCGCCGTCAAGCGCTGGGTGGTCGAGTTCTCGCGCTGGGCTAACGCTGCGTATGCGCCGTCCGGGGTGACGGTCACCGCGGTCTGTCCCGGCTTCACCCACACGAACTTCCACGAGCGGATGGGGCTGGCGCCGGGCCGCGAGGGCGTGGCCGATTGGCTCTGGCTCGATGCCGACGTTGTCGTCGAGCAATCCCTGCGCGATGCCGCCCGTGGCCGGGCCGTCTCGATCCCGTCGCTGAAGTGGAAGGCGATCACCGCCGTCGCACGCCTGCTGCCGGCATCCGTTTCTGCAGCCGCGGGCCGCCGCGGTCGCTGAGACTCGTCAGCTCACGCGCCCCAGGTGGATGGCGGCGAACATCAGCGCCGCGATCGTCTCGCCGTCGCTGATCAGGCCATCACGAATCATCCCCAGCACTTCGGGGAAGGGCACCCACGACACCTCGTCGATCCCCTCCTCGTGGCGCTCGGTCGCATCGGCTCCGGCGGCGGGCTCGAGGCCGGTTGCGAGGAAGACGTGCTCGGGGGCGTCGGCGATGCCGTTGAGGGCATACATGAAGCCGATCTCGGTGAACTCGCTCGCCTGGAGCCCGGTCTCTTCACGCAGTTCGCGCTCGGCCGCATCGCGGGGAGATTCGCCGTCGGTGCCGCCCGCGGGAACCTCGATGGATCGGTTGCCGGTCGGATAGCGCTCGAGGGCGACCAGGCAGACCCTGTCGTGTGCATCGACGGCTACGACGAAGACTGCCGGATGCTGCATCTTCACCACGCCGTAGATCCCTGCGCCGGCGGGGCCGCTGACGCTGTCTTCTCGAACCGCGATCCATCGGTTCTCATAGATCGATCTCGAGGATTCTGCGCGCCACGACATGGCACCAGGCTAGAGCGCCGAGGCGCCGCCGGATGCCGAACCGATAGCCTGAACCCATGACGCACTCGACAAACCCGTTCGGGCAGGTGCTCGTCGCGCTGGTCACTCCCATGACCGCCGACGGCGAGGTCGACTGGCCGGCGGTCGAGAAGCACATCGACGATGTGATCGGCGCCGGGGCCGACGGCATCGTCGTGACGGGAACAACGGGGGAGACCTCGACCCTGACTGACGCCGAGAAGATCCGCCTCGTCGAGGTCGGCAAGGACGTCGCAGCCGGTCGGGCGAAGATCATCACCGGTGGCGGCTCCAATGAGACCGCCCACGCGATCGAGCTTTACAAGGCCAGCGAGAAGGTCGGTGCCGACGGCATCATGATCGTCACGCCGTACTACAACAAGCCGACTCAGGCCGGCATCCTGACCCACTTCCGTCTCGTCGCCGACGCCACGGACCTCCCCGTCATCCTGTACGACATCCCGGGCCGCACCGGAGTTCCGATCCAGTACGAGACGATCCTGCGGCTTGCCAAGCACCCGAACATCCTTGCCATTAAGGACGCCAAGGGCGATTTCAGTGAGGTCAGCCGCGTGCTCAACCAGACTGACCTGATGTACTTCTCGGGCGACGACGCGAACGTGTTGCCGCACCTGTCGATCGGGGCAACCGGCCTGATCGGGGTGACCGCCAACATCGCCGCGCAGCCCTACCGCGTGATCGTGGATGCCGTCAACGCCGGTGACCTGGCGGTAGCAACCGCAGCCCACCGCCAGCTCGAGCCGCTCGTGCGGGCCGTCATGACCCACGTTCCCGGCACCGTCTCGGCCAAGTACATCCTCCACGGTCTCGGCCGGATCACCAGCCCCCGCGTGCGCCTGCCGCTGGTTGGCCCGGAGGAGTGGGAAGCCGCCAAGATCGAGGACGAACTCGCCCTTGTCTCGGGTGTTCCCGGTGTCGATTTCTCGAACTTCCGCCCTGACCGCAACGCTGCCGCCGGCGGTGCCCTGCCCAAGGTCTCGGGCACCACGCGCTGATTCCCAGCGCCGATAGGAGTCGCATGTCCAACGCTGTTCTCGCCCCGCCCCCGCTCGAATCGGGGACGTTGCGCGTCATCCCGCTCGGGGGGCTCGGCGAGGTCGGCCGCAACATGACGATCTTCGAGTTCGACGGGAAGATCCTCGTCCTGGACTGCGGCGTGCTCTTCCCCGAGGAGCACCAGCCGGGCGTGGATCTGATCCTCCCCGACTTCGAACCGCTCAAGGCGCGCCTCGACGACATCGTCGGTATCGTGCTCACGCACGGCCATGAGGACCACATCGGCGCCGTTCCGTACCTCCTCAAGCTCAAGGGCGATCTGCCGCTGATCGGCTCGGGGCTTACCCTTGCCCTCACGGAGGCCAAGCTCAAGGAGCACCGTCTGCGTCCCTACACCCTCACGGTGAAGGAGGGACAGGTCGAACGTCTCGGCCCCTTCGAGCTCGAGTTCGTGGCGGTCAACCACTCGATTCCGGACGCGCTCGCGGTTGCCATCCGAACCGAGGCGGGCACGGTGCTGGCCACTGGTGATTTCAAGATGGACCAGCTGCCGCTGGATGGCAGGCTCACCGACCTGCGGGCGTTCTCGCGCCTGGGCGAAGCCGGGGTCGACCTCTTCCTCGTCGACTCCACCAATGCCGACGTCCCCGGATTCACGCCACTGGAGAAAGAGATCGGTCCGGTCCTCGACCAGGTCATCGGTAAGGCGCCGCGCCGCGTCATTGTCGCAAGCTTCTCCAGCCACGTTCACCGCGTTCAGCAGGTGATGGATGCTGCGGCAGCGCATGGACGTCGTTTGGCGCTGCTCGGTCGCAGCATGGTGCGCAACATGACGATCGCCGAAGACCTCGGCTACCTGAATGTGCCGGACGGCCTTCTCATCGACTACAAGAAGGCCCGCAACCTCCCCGACGATCAGATCGTCTACATGTCGACCGGGTCGCAGGGAGAGCCGATGGCCGTGCTCTCGCGCATGGCCAATCTCGACCACGAGATCGAGCCCGGACCTGGCGACACCGTCATCCTCGCCTCGAGCCTGATCCCCGGCAACGAGAACGCCGTGTACCGGGTCATCGATGGGCTCACCAAGCTCGGCGCCAACGTCGTGCACAAGGCCAATGCCAAGGTTCACGTATCGGGGCATGCCGCCGCCGGTGAGCTGCTCTACTGCTACAACATCCTGAAGCCCCGAAACGTACTCCCGGTCCACGGCGAGTATCGGCACCTGATGGCCAACGCCCAGCTGGCGCAGCAGACCGGCGTTCCCGCCGAAAACACGATCGTCGCCGAGAACGGCTCGGTCATCGACCTGCGCGACGGTGTCGCACGCAACGTCGGCCAGCTCGACCTCGGTTTCGTCTACGTCGACGGATCGAGCGTCGGAGAGATCACCGACGCCGACCTCAAAGACCGGCGCATCCTCGGCGAAGAGGGCTTCATCTCGGTGATCGTCGTCGTGGATGCCGCGACCGGGCGCATCATCTCCGGCCCCGAGGTCCACGCGCGAGGTTTTGCGGAGGACGCGGCAGTCTTCGAGAGCGTGAAGCCCAAGATCGCTGCAGCGCTCGCCGAGGCCGCGCAGTCCGGTGTGCGAGACAACCACGCGCTCTCGCAGGTCGTACGCCGAACGATTGGCCGGTGGGTCAACCAGTCCCTGCGTCGCCGACCGATGATCGTGCCGCTGGTCATCGAGGCCTGAGCTTCGGGGCCACCCCATCGGCGGTGGTTCGGCCACTCGCTACAATCACGGCATGCCCGCCACCTTCAGCATCCGCCCGGCGACCGCCGCCGACGGCGCGTTCCTGGGTGACATGGTCGTCGAGGCTGCCAACTGGTCTCCGGGGCGCTCGCGGCCGCGATACGAGGTGTTGACCGCCCCCGAGCACGGCAGGTACGTCTCGGGCTGGATTCGCCCGGGGGATGCGGGGTTCGTTGCGTCGGATCCGCAGGGCGAGCCGATCGGGGCGGCGTGGTATCGGATGTTTCCCCGATCCGATCCGGGGTTCGGCTACGTCGGGACGGGAGTTCCCGAGCTGATCATCGGGGTGCGACCCATCTGGCGGGCACACGGGGTTGGCCGCGCACTCCTGCGGTCGCTGTCAGACAAAGCCCGTGCCGAGGGCTTCGCGCGGCTGAGCCTGAGTGTGGAGCGCGGCAACTTCGCCGCGGTTTTCTACCGTACGGAGGGTTTCGCCGTGGTCCAGAGCGGCTTCGGCCGCGACACCATGGTCAAGCGCTTGCGCTGACGGGAGCATCCGTCTACGCCCTGACAGCGAGAATCCGATCCGGCGCCCGGGGAGGCGCCGCCCGAGCGAATTCTCGGCGCCCGATGGAATTCTCGGCGAGAGGGTGACGGCTGCGCTCGTCGATGGATACGGGCGGATGCCGACAGGCCGCGTCGTTCCGCGGAATTGTCGGTGGTCGCACCTACCGTGGAGGTCATGCCGAGGAGTAGCACCAAGACCTCGACCTCTGGTCGTGCGCCCGCCAAGGGTTCGCGTTCGCGCGCGTCAGCGCCGGCGCCCAAGCGGTACGTCGGCGATGAGGAGCGCCCCGCACTGATCGTGCGGATGTGGATGGGCCTGGCGCACGCGACCGGCGGCCTGTTCCGCGCGTTCGGTCCCGAGACTCTCGAGAAAGACCAGCGCCGCGACGGCTTCCCGTTCTTCCTCGTGCTGCTGGCAGTCGCCGGTGCGGTCGTGGAGTGGTTTTTCATCGGCTCAGAGATCGGCGAGACGATCTCTGCCTACTCGGTCGGGGCTCTCGTCGGCCGCGTTGCATTCGTGTTGCCGGTGCTGCTGGTGATCCTCGCGGGCTGGCTTTTTCGTCATCCGGCATCCGTTCACGACAACGGCAGGATCGGAATCGGTTTCGGCCTCATCATCCTGGTCATCGCGGCCTTCGCCCACGTTTACGGCGGCCGCCCGCAGCCGCGTGACGGCCTGCCGGCGCTCAGCGCCGCAGGGGGCGTCTTCGGCTGGATGCTCGGCGAGCCGCTCGCTCTGGGGTTGACCTCGATCGGTGCCGGCATCGTGCTGAGCCTGCTCGGCATCCTCAGCATCCTGATCCTCACCAAGACCCCGCCCAACCGCATCGGCAGGCGTCTGGGTGACCTCTATGCCTGGATGTTCGGCGCGGAGCGTGCCACGGCCCCCGCCGAGTCGGCCGGTACCGACGAGACCGAGTCTGCCGAGCGTACGTCCTTGCCGTGGTGGCGTCGGAACAGCTCGGGGCGCGAGCAGGATCCCGATGGCGGCATGTCGACGGATGACTTCCTCACCGAACTCCTCCCGCCGGGCCCGCCCGAGGGAGGCTTCGATCAAGCCTTCGCGGCGGTGGCGTCGGATGCGCCGGCCCCCGATGCTCTCACGGAGGTCATCGATCCTGCCGTCCTCGACGGCGCGAAGAAGGCCGTGGGCGCGTCGCGTACGGGTCTCCAGGATGACGATGCCGATGACGAGGATGCCGCGCTGCCCGGCCTGATCGGGATCGGCAGCGACGCACCCCGCTCGGCTCCGACCGCGCCCTACCGTCTCCCGTCGGTGAACAACCTCTCGGCGGGGACTCCCGCGAAGGCGCGCTCGGAAGCCAACGATGCGGTGGTCCGTGCAATCACGAGTGTCTTCGAGGAATTCTCGATCAACGCGCGGGTGACCGGGTTCTCCCGAGGGCCCACAGTCACACAGTACGAGATCGAGCTCGGCCCCGGCGTGAAGGTCGAGCGCATCACGGCGCTCACCAACAACATCGCTTACGCCGTCGCATCCAACGAGGTGCGAATCCTCGCGCCGATCCCCGGCAAGAGTGCGATCGGCGTCGAGATCCCGAACACCGACCGCGAGATCGTCACGCTCGGTGACGTCCTGCGGTCAGCGGCAGCTACCCAGTCCACCCATCCGATGACGATCGGCGTGGGCAAGGACGTCGGGGGAGGGTTCGTCGTGGCGAACCTCGCCAAGATGCCCCACCTTCTGGTGGCAGGTTCCACGGGTTCGGGAAAGTCGAGCTTCGTAAACTCGATGATCACGAGCCTGCTGATGCGGGCCAAGCCGTCCGAGGTACGGATGGTCCTGATCGACCCCAAGCGCGTGGAACTCACCTCGTACGCGGGCGTGCCGCACCTGATCACGCCCATCATCACGAACCCCAAGAAGGCTGCAGAAGCCCTCCAGTGGGTCGTGAAAGAGATGGACATGCGCTACGACGACCTCGCGTCGTTCGGTTTCCGCCACATCGACGACTTCAACCGTGCCGTCGTTGCCGGCGAGGTGAAGCTTCCACCGGGCAGCGAGCGGGTCCTCAAGCCCTACCCCTACCTCTTGGTCGTGGTCGACGAGCTCGCCGACCTCATGATTGTCGCCCCGCGCGACGTCGAAGACTCGATCGTGCGCATTACGCAGCTGGCGCGAGCGAGCGGCATCCATCTCGTGCTGGCGACCCAGCGACCCTCTGTGGATGTCGTGACCGGCCTCATCAAGGCCAACGTGCCCTCGCGTCTGGCCTTCGCGGTGACCAGCGTCACCGACTCTCGCGTCATCCTCGACCAGCCCGGTGCTGACCGCCTGATCGGCCCGGGCGATGCCCTCTTCCTGCCGATGGGGGCCTCCAAGACCCTGCGTGTGCAGGGTGCGTGGGTCAGTGAGTCCGAGATCGAGAAGGTCGTCGCTCATGTGACCGGGCAGGCGCGCCCCGAGTATCGGTCGGACGTGCAGGCGGCTGCCGAGAAGAAAGAAGTGGATGCCGACATCGGTGACGACCTCGAGTTGCTGCTGGCTGCAGCAGAACTCGTCGTCTCGACGCAGTTCGGCTCGACCTCGATGCTCCAGCGCAAGCTCCGCGTCGGCTTCGCGAAGGCTGGCCGCCTGATGGATCTGCTCGAGTCGCGTGAGATCGTCGGTCCTTCCGAGGGGTCGAAGGCGCGCGACGTACTTGTCACGGCCGAGCAGCTCCCGGACGTGCTTGCGCGTCTGCGCGGCGAGGACGCGCCGAGTGCGGCATCCGAGGACCCGTACGGTCCCGATGCGGTCGATGGGCAGTTCGCGGGGTACGAGGTCGTCGACGGTGACGAGGGCAGCGAGGATGCTTGGGGGCTGACCGGTCGCGACTGACCGGTCAGGTCCAGCGAGCGGCGTAGGCCTCGCGCAGTAGGCTCGGCCCATGGCGATTCCGCGGCAGCTGCCCAACGCGATCACGATCGTGCGCATCCTCATGGCGCCGGTCTTCCTCTGGATGCTGTTGGCAGACGGGGGATCGGATGGCGCGCTCCGGTGGTGGGCGGCGGTGATCTTCATCGTCGCCATCGCCACGGACGGGATCGACGGGTATCTCGCCCGCAAGTATGAAATCGTCACTGACCTCGGCAAGCTCCTGGACCCGATCGCCGACAAGGTGCTCACGGGTTTCGCGTTCATCGGGCTGTCGATCCTCGGCGAGTTGCCCTGGTGGATCACCATCGTGGTCCTGATTCGCGAGGTCGGAATCACCATCTATCGCTTCATCGTCGTGAGCGATCATGTTCTGGCTGCAGCCTGGATGGGAAAGCTCAAGACCGTCGCGCAGGCCGTTGCGCTTTCGCTTGCCCTACTGCCGCTGTGGAACCTCGTCGGCGAGTGGATCTTCTGGGTCAACGGTGTGGCGATGACGATCGCCGTCATCCTGACCATCGCGAGCGGGATCGACTATGTCGTCACCGAAGTCCGAGCCGCTCGCCCGCGGCGCGGTGAGGCGGCGCGCTCGGCAGAGTCATGACGTCCGATGTCTCCACGGCTGCGTCAAAGATTCTCGAGACGCTGCGCGCCCGAGGCTGGCGGCTCGGTGTTGCCGAGTCGTTGACCGGGGGTTCACTCGCTTCGGCGTTCGTGTCGGTCCCTGGAGCGTCGGACGTCCTGCGCGGCGGCATCGTCGCGTACGCCACCGATCTGAAGGCAAGCCTTCTCGGGGTGGACGCTGCGCTCCTCGGCCGCGAGGGCGCGGTACACCCGGACGTAGCGATTCAGATGGCCCGCGGCATCCGGGTCGCAACCGCTCAGGGTGGTGCGCTCACCGAGGTCGGGCTAGCGACGACCGGCGTTGCCGGACCCGACCCGCAGGACGGAGCACCGGTCGGACGCGTTTATGTTGCCGTCGTGACACCGGAGCGTGAGGCGGTCACCGAGCTTGAACTCGCCGGTGATCGGGAGGCGATTCGTGCGGAAGCGGTCGCGGCTGCCCTCGAGATGCTGCGCGTTTCGCTCTGAGCGAGCGAAGGTCGCAGGCGGGAACACGCGATGTTTCGGATGCGTTACTTTCGGTGATTCCCACCCATTCCACAGAGGGCAGCGTTAGATTGGCTCACATCGGTGTTGTACTGTTGTCCACCCCGGACAACAACGGAATAGGTCAGTAAGGAGGGGGCCCGAAATGATCCTGGTTCGTCAAGAGATCGGCGAAGTCCTTCGTGACTTCCGCCAGCAGAAGGGACGCACCCTCCGGCAGGTGGCCAGCCGCGCGAGTGTCGCGCTCGGTTACCTCAGCGAGGTCGAGCGCGGTCAGAAGGAAGCATCGAGCGAGATTCTCGCCTCGGTCGCCGAGGCGCTCGATGTTCCCATCTCTACGATCATGCGCGAAGTCGGAGACCGTCTCGCCGTGCTCGAGGGCCTGCAGACCTTCCCCGACGTCGTCCCCGACGAGCTCGTCGCGTCGATGGACGCCGAGCTCTCGCTGCGCTGACCAGCGCCGCGATCTGCATGCGTCGTAGCGAGTTCGACCGCGCCGTCACCGACGAGTTCGGTGCTCAAGCAGCTGCACTTCTGGCCGACCTGGTTCTTTCCGGCGTCGGCGGGCGAACTGCCACCGAGGCGATCGCGGCCGGTGTCCCGCCGCGGGACGTATGGATGGCTCTGTTGCAAAGATTGGCGGCAGTCAGAGGTAGGCTGTCGCTCTGCGCCGATCAGGCGGCTGCTGCGAAATGGTGGTTGAGCATGCCCATGGCCTCCGTCAGCGCCGAGGGCCCAATGCCAAAAGCTCTCTCCAC
>NZ_JASBSF010000400.1 GCF_030149085.1 Microbacterium sp.
GAGGTGTTCGACGGCATCCTGGAAAACGCCAAGGCCGACCGCTTCGCGTGGTTCACGCAGTTCTACAGCGACTTCTACAACCTCGACGAGACCCTCGGCTCGCGCATCACGCCGGAGGTCGTCACGGCGAGCTGGAACACCGCGACCAAGTCGGCTCCCGTCGCCTCGTACGCGGTGGTTCCCGCCTGGATCGAGGACTTCCGTCCGGATGTGGCCGCGGTGCGCGAATCGGGCAAGCCCGTGCTCATCGTGCACGGCACGGCCGACCGGACGCTCCCGATCGACGCGACGGCTCGCCCGTTCGCCGCGCTCCTGCCCGACGCCGAGTACGTCGAGATCGACGGGGCACCCCACGGGATGCTGTGGACGCACGCCGACGAGGTGAATGCACCGCTGCTGCGCTTCATCCAGGCCTGACGCGCGGCGCGTGAGGAGGGGCAGGGGGTCTACCCTCTGCCCCTCCTCACGTCATCCGTTCCCGGTGGCGACTAGCTGTAGGAACCGCTCAGAGATGTCCGCGGCATCGCGGCAGTTCCAGGCTGGTTCGGGGCAAGATGTCCACTGCGGTCCTCCGACTCTCGCTCCCGACTTGTCCACCAAACCACGGATGGCCAGTCGTTAGTTTGGATCACCGTCGATACATCGTCGTTTGACGTCAGGTGGCAATATCTTCCTGCCCAGGAACCTTCGAGCTTCGGGCATGCATCTTGTCGCTGATCGCGATAAGCCGCTCGCGCTCCTCATGTTCCCACGCGAGCCGGTTGCTCTCTGGGCCGAGCGGTGCGCGGTACTTGCCGTGGGCCGAGTACGGCGCAGCTGAAGGGCGATCCGCGCGCCATAGTTGAAGCTGCGCGATCCGCAAGCCGGGACGGAGCACTATGGGCACGGTCCCAGCGTTCACGAGCTCCAGTGTGAGCGAGCCACGGAACCCGGGCTGTACAGCAACGGCCGTTGCGACCAGGAGTCCCAGCCGGCCCCACGACGATCGGCTCAGAACCTGACCAATGACATCGTCCGGGAGTACGACGAACTCCAGTGTCGAGCCCAGCGCGAACTGGCCAGGGTGGAGCACGTATTGATCACCTAAAGGCACGTATGTGCGAAGGTCGGCTGCGGGACGCGCACGCGGGTCGCGCTCCGCGAACGGATCGATAGAGGAACTGTTTTGGCGCGGTGTTTCCAGGAACTCCGTGCCGAGGCGAAGGTCGATGCTGCCCGGGCCGACTTGCTTGTTCGGATCCAATAGAGGCGTGATGATGAGTTGCTTCGCCGGATCAGTCTCGGCCAGCATCGAACGGATCTCTGTGTCGGTGAGCGCGGTCACTTCGACCTCCACTCTGAGACGATCTGGGAGTACTCGATCGCCTTTACGATGACGGCGTTGTAGTCACGGTCTCCTGCCGCGAGCGCGACTGTCGGTGATTCGTCGCCTCGCACGGAGATTCCCGCAATCCACGCTGCGAGTACCACTTGCCAAGGAGAGAGCACACTGCCGTCGACATCGACGAGCGGCACACCTTGAGCCAACCAGGCCGCCGCCTGATCGATTCGATCGCCTTCTTTTGAGTCCAGCGGGCCCACTACATGGTCCGAAGCAATCTGCCTTCGCTCTGCGGAGCTGGCAGAGATTGCCTCTCGAAGGAACGTCTCCTCGGCGCCGCCGGTGAGTACCGGCTGAGTTGAGACCTCACGGAACCACGCCACGAGCTTGGGGGCCCGCTCTTCAATGAACGGCGTCCACCCGTAACTGTCGATGACGTCGAGCGCGAATCCGAGGCGATCTTGGATGTCTGGATGCGACTTGCTTGCTCCCGAAACGGCGGTCGGCGGCACGAACGCGGCGAACGCGAACAGGAAGCTGGGGCCGGTCAGCGCTATCGCAATCGCGTCGCACAGCAACTCCGCGGACCACGATTGAAAGGCCTGCGCCAGCGCCGCAGTCTGTCGCTGATCACCGCCGAACCCCAGGCGCGCGAACGCGTCATCGATCTGTTTTCCCGCCGGCCCGCTCTGAATCCGGTCCTGCAACTTCTTGAGCAACTCGCGCGTCACGGCGGTATGCGCGACTTCATGTGCGAGCACCGGGGAGAGGAGCACGTTGTTCGGGTCCAGCGCGGGAAGGTTGAATGCAATCGGATGCCGCCCTGAATACTGCCGCCCTTGCGGACCTAGCGCCGCCACAAGTTCGTCCATCGGGCCAACCAGATCGATGGTTGAGTACATGTTTCTTGTGTCGAGGTGGATAATCGGATCGCCCGAATCAATAACCACCTGGTCGATCAACACGTCCACGAGATGCTGAAGGCCGACGGGTACATCCGACCGGGCAACGGCGTCACGGTATGTCGCCATCTTGGCGTGGAGTGCGTCGAGGAGGATCTGGAGGCGCTCTAACCTCTGGCCAGCGTTCGCCCGAAGTTGCGCTCGTGCGGGCTCCGCGAGCTGGTCCGCGCTCGCAACGTCGCCCACGATGTCAGCAGCATCGGCAGCGAACTCAGCGTGGACATGCCAAAGAAGCGCCTTCCACTCGCCACCGCGACCATCTGGGAGCCCTTCGATGTGCCGCTTGACACTCTCCAGTCTCGTATCTGTTCGGGCGAGCAGTAGCTCAAGGTTCTCCACGATTACGCGAGAAACAAATGCCCGCTGACCATGCGAGACGCAGACCGCATGGTCGACTGCGAGATCTGCGTGAACTCCCTGCGCACCAGATCGATCGCAGTCGAGTCTGGCGTCTGCTTCGTAAGCGCCTCCAACGCGTCTGCGAGTCCGCCCAGCCAAGGCTGAATGTCATCGGCTTGTGGATCAGCGGCCGTTCCAAGGTCGTCCGAGACTGGCGAGGAGAAGTGAACAATGTCATCAACCACCGAGTGCGCGTCCCAGATGGTGCGCGGGTGCGCATACTGATTCGCCGCCAAGCGGAAGATCTTGGCCGCTTGAGGCACCGCGACCAATTGATCGGGACCAAGCTTCCCCAGCTCAATTGCGATGAGTTCTCGCAAGACTGCATCCGCGAGGGACCCGATAGTTGAGAGTTGCGTTGCGCGAGAGTAGTCGACGTCGAGCTCACTCACGCCACGCGTTTCGAGTACCAGACTCATGCTGACCTCCTAGTATCCCTACCGTCCACCGTTGCGACCGACTCAGCCTCTGCCCGAAGAGCGTCGACTGAAAGCGCTACAACGTGGAGCACGCTTTGACCTGGGGCAGTGAAGAGTGAGACCAGATTTTCCCACTCATCGATCTGTATCAGATCCCCTCCATCCCAGTACAACATGCGATCGCGAAGCGTGGCCGCCCACGTTTCTCGCAGCATTGCCTGGGCGTGCTTCAGGACCCGCACCGATGCGCCGGCGTCACGAAGCTCCTTCAGTGCTCGCACACTGACGACATCGAGAATCGACCACTGCCGGGTCCGCCGGCGCCCGCTGCCACCACGCACCGACGGCGTAACCAGTCCGGTCCTCACCCAGTAATCAAGGGTCGAGTAAGGCAACCTGCACAGGCGCACGACCTCGGGAGTCTCGAGGTAGGGGCTGCTCGGTTCGACCGCCATGTCTGAAGGGTAGTCGTTTGTAATGCTTGAACCCAGTATTGGCATTAGAACGCGATCGCGATGGGCGCGCGAGTTCGCAACCTCGTTGACGCCTCTGGCCAGGCGGCTCAACTCGCGTGAGCCTCCCGCACTTCGCTACACACCGAGCGAGCCGAAGGTGGGCCAGCCGGCGCTAGATGCGAATGGTCTTGCCGCACTTGCCGCAGCGGATGAGCCCATGACGAGTGACCTTCACGCCGACGAAGGTGTGACGGCAGTAGGGGCAGGTGAGAGTCGGGATCGATGCCATGACGATTCCAATCGTGATCAGTGACGAGATGTCTGGCACACTACGGACGGTCTCCGACATCGAGTCGGATACCCTCTGCCGAGGCCCATCCTGGATCGACGAACGGAATGTGATGAGCGCGACCCAATACCGCGGCCAGCTGGAGCGGAAGCGCAAGCAACGACTCGATGCCGAGAAGAAGGCGAACGAGTACCGCGCCAAGGAATCGAAGAAGAGAGCGGACGCCGCCGCGGCGCGACAGGCGGCCATGAAGACCACGAGCCAGAGCACGGCGCGGAGCAAGACGCGGGAAGCAGAGCGTCGCGAGGACGAAGCCAAGAGCGCCGGCGCTGAAGCATCCCGCTGGGCTGCCCGCGCTGCCGGCTATTCGCGCGAAGAAGCGACCATCGCCACGCGACTCGCGAAGGCGGAACAGTCTGAGGCCGCGGCCGCCGAGCGTGCAAGGAAACGCGAACAGCAACAGATCACGCGGACAGCTGCTGCCCAGCAGGCCGCCCTGAGCGCCCGTCTATCTCAAGCGGAGACCGCGGTGGAGCGGATCGGTCGTCGGCTTCCAGACCCTCGGCCCGAAAAGTTGAGGATCCTCATGCTGGGCGCTTCGGCAGACGGCGGACTTCGTGTCGGTCGTGAACAGAAGCGGATTCGCGCAGCGATTGAGACAGCACTCCATCGTGACTACGTTGAGCTCGATGTTCGTCCCGCAGCCACCACGGAAGACCTGCTCGACGGGATCGCGAAGTTCCGCCCGCACGTCATTCACTTCTCCGGGCACAGCAACGAAGACTCCATCGAGTTCGAGGACGAGGTAGACGAGCCCCATGTCGGCGTGATCGTATCAGCGCGCGCCTTCGCGAACGCGGTTCGGGCCACGGATCAAGCTCCGATCCTCATCATGCTTAACTCGTGTCTCTCCTCCGGCCAACTCGATCGGCTTGTAGCGGACGTCGTGCCGTTCGCGATCGGCATGGCGGACGAGATCGAAGACGGCGATGCAATTGCCTATGCAGCGCGCTTCTACGCCAACGTGGCGAATGGCCAATCGATTCACGCAGCACACGCCGCGGGTCGCGCGGCGCTCGAGCTTGGTGGCCTGGAAGGTGCCGACCTACCTACATTGGCTTGGGCGGACGACGTCGATCCGACAACGGCCGTCCTTGTGACGGTTGAGTAGCACGAGCTGTCGAAGGGGCGACCCCGCTCTGACGCCACCGGATCGAAGCCACGCTGAACTTCAGGAATGCCATACATATTAGGCCATACAGACTTCCCTGTACGGGAACCCTGGATCGGTGGCGAAGCGCACCGAACCCGAGGACGCGGCCTGGAGCGACTATGCCGACCGACTGGCCGCGAACCTCCGGCGTCTGCGCGCCGAAGCTGGTCTCAGCCAGGAGGACGTCGCATACCGTTCGGGGCTGACGCGCTACACGTACCAAAAGTACGAGAAGGGCGAGTCGAAGCCGGGGACGCCGGCGAATCCGACGATACGCACGCTGCTCGCGATGTCGCAGACGCTCGGTGTCGAGCTCACTGAGATCCTTCCGTCGGACGTCCCGGATCTGCGGCTGCGCTGACCGCGAAGGCTCGCGTGAGCTCACGTTGGACCTCGACACCGAGTTCTGTGAGCGCGAGCGGCTGTCCTCGTACCGCCCGCGTGATGAGTGGGCCGCCGGCATCCTCACCGATGCGCTTCATCTGGTTCGCGAGGATGCTGAGCGTCACGCCGAGCTCGACCGCGGCAGCCGTCATCGTGTCGCGACCAGCGA
Source organism: Microbacterium sp. (assembly GCF_030149085.1). GTDB lineage: Bacteria > Actinomycetota > Actinomycetes > Actinomycetales > Microbacteriaceae > Microbacterium. Next base: position 5,612 of record NZ_JASBSF010000400.1, read on the forward strand.
CGATGAGGAACCGTTCGGCGCGCTGCGTCGCATCCTGACCGACGAGGATTCGGCGGAGCAGGGCTGAGTCCCCCGCGCGCGGGTCGACGCGGATCGCGGTCGAGCGGCTCGCGCTACCGCGAGGCCTGCGCGGGATCCCTGCCGCTTCGAGGTGGCGGTTGATCGTGGTCATCGTCACGCCGACCTCTACAGCGATCTCCGGGATGGTGTGGAGTTCGACCGAGTAGCGATGCCGTAGCCAGTCGGCGTCGATCACGGCGCGTCTCCGCCCGCGGCGTGTCTCGACGCCGGCATTGTCGAGCACACGGCTCACGGTCTGTCTCGCAACCCCATGATCGAGTGCGATCTCCGCAACCGAGCGACCAGCGGAGTAGGCCGCGACAGCCCGAGACGGCTGCACTGCGGCGCGCGCGGGCCGAGCCGGCGGCCACTCACGATCTCTCTGAACGGTGACGTCGCCCTGGATGCCAGCGACGTCGAGTTCGGGCATCCATGACACGGGCTCGTCGATTCCCCGTGCACTCAAGAACTCAGCCGCCGAGCTCTGGAGCGCCTGCGCCACAGCTCCAGGCAGTCCGGCGCGGAACTGCTGGAGCTCAACGAACGACGGGAAGCTCGCAACTGAGGCGAACGGCGCCCTGGCGAGCCGGTTGCCGCTGAGCAGAGCGTAGAGATGCGCGCGTGCGAGCTGCCACCGCCGGTCGCCGCCCGGCAGCACGTTCGCCGTCCGGCAGACCTCGTGCCACTCGTCGCAGGGCAGGATCTCGGAGTAGTCGATCGCTCGGCGGCGCGCGTAGTCGATGGGCGTCGAGTTCTCGTCGAGGAACTCTGCCAGGCGTGCGAGGGCACCGATCGTGTCCGCCTCGGGAGCGTTGCGACCGAGCGAGCGCATGACGTGACTGACCTGGCGCCCCTGCGCGTCGGGGTCGAGAAGCTTAATCGCCGATCCGTGCGTGAGGCGCGTTCCGGCGAAGACGATTGCTGCGGACAGTGCTCCGCCGGCGATCTCGGCGTCAAGTCGTCGTGGCGCTAGACGAGCCGTCCACTCGGGCCAGAGCACAGCCGGGATCTTGGCAGCACGGGCGGCCGGATCCGTGGTCGACACCTTCATCGCCTGGAGAGTGGCCGTGGGCCGTCGCGCACGCCCGAGCGCGCGGCTCACGTGGTCCCGGAGCGGTGGGGAGTGGTGATCGAGCGCAGTGTGGACGCTGACGCGCCCGCGAAGGAGACCGGTGATGCGTTCACCCGACTTCAGCGCCTCGAACGCGATCGTGTTTCCGAGCGCGACCTCGCGCGCGGTGTTCGGCCGCAGGTCGACCTTCCCGGTACTCGCGTGTGACGTGATCGCGCTGGCGTCCTTCGCTTCGACCGGCATCCAGTCGAATCGCTCCCCGTCAACGAGCGCCTGCCGTCCAGCGCGGGAGAGCAGGAGCATGTCGGACAGGACGTGGATCGTGCTGGGCCGCGCTTCGGAGTAGATGCCAAGCTCGCTGGAGCCAGCGGCCACGACGCGGAGCATCATGCGCTGAGCGTCGCGCGTCGACTCGTCGGCCGCGACGAACTCGTTGGCCGCTGTCAGGTCGGCGCCGCAACGTTCGCGTATGGACGGCGATCCGACCGACGGCCTGTTGTGGCAGTGCCCCGGCTCCGGCACGAGTGTGATCGGATGCCCAACGAGACGCGGCGGCCGTTGGCACCCCGGGCAGAGGTCGACGAGGAGTCGCTTGTGGCGTAGGCAGGCGAAGCCGAAGGGGAACTGCCAGGACAGTCGCCACCTGCCGCCCGAATCGGCGAGGCAGTCGGGACAGTACCGCGCAGCGACTCCGGTGCTCGGGCAGGAGGCGCTGATCCTCCCCTGCGGTGTGAGGCGGATGGCGTTCGCGGCGAAGGTTGTCCGAGTCATCGCCAGATACTCGTCGGCGGGCCTACCGGTAGTCAGCTCTAGATTCGTGAGTTGCTGCGGCTCGAGGGAGGTGGACCAGGCTCGCGAGGACTGCGGGGTTGCCTTCGGGACACCGTCGGCGTCGATGAGGCCAAGCGCTCGCGCCATCTCTCCGACGGTCGCCCCATAGTCATGCGCCATGAACTCAACCCATGAGTCGAGCGGCTCGTCGGGAAGCGGCACCGCGACATGCAGGAGGCGACGTAGCGTCATGCTCCAACCTCGTTGCCGCGGATGCCGATCGTCCGGGTCATGCCGCAGCTCGCGGCTTCTTCCGCTTCGCCGCCCCCTTCTTCTTCTCCTCGAGTTCCTTGGCGACGACCTCGCGAGCCTCTTCGGCCGCGACGTCGATGTCGATCTCGTCGAGCACCTCTCGAGTCAGGTCCTCGGTGCCGTCTCGCATCGCGTGGACCGCTCCGAGAGTGATCAGCTTGAAGAGCGAGCCGATCATGCCAGTGGAGCGTTCGTAGAGATAGTCCGCCTGCCCGCGAAGCATCCGCGGTCGAGCGTTGGCGAGCACAAGGTGGGTTTCGATCGTGCCGAGCAACGAAATCCAGGCCTTGCGGTGCTCACCGACGGGGTGTTCGAACGGCGGCAGAGTGAGCCTGGTCCATCGCCGGGCGATCTGCGACATCGCGAGGTTCTTGCTCGTCTTGCTCTCGCTGAGAAGCCCGGTCTCGGTCATGTTGACACCGGTGAACAGGAAGGTGGCGGGGTACTCGTTGGCGAGCCACTTCAGCTCGTTGGCCACCGCCTCCCCCGCATCGGTGTGGATCTTCAGGAAATGCACGTCGTCGACGATGATCAGCCGCGTGCCGTGTCGGCGCACTGACTCCGCCGCAAGAGTGGCCAGGTTGCGGTTCCGCAGATGGCGAGTCTCCGCGGCCTCAGCGGAAGGGTGGTTGTAGAAGTTCAGGATCGCCTCGTTCAGGGCACGCGTGTTCGTGCTGCCTTTGAAGGCGACGTGACACACCGGGATGTGCAGGGTCTGCCCGTCATCGAAGTCCTTCCCGTGACGCAGGATCTGGCGTCGGTGAAATGCTCGCCCGAACGCGTCGACAGCGGTGGTCTTCCCCAGTCCGGGCGGCGAGTCGACAATCGCCGCACCCTTCACCCGTGAAGGACCTTGCTGGTTGGCGTCGAGAAGATCCCACAAGCGCACGTTGAGCCGCTTGACTTGCGGTGTCGTCACCAGGAAGTTCGCGTGGTACCGCTCGCGGTGGTAGTCGTAGGCGACGCGATCGTCCTCACCGAGCTTGTCGATCTGTTTGGCGGACAGGCTTTGCGGCTTCTCCAGTGCGGGGTCCTCGGCGAAGTGCCGCCAGCCCTCCCACCGGGAGAGAAGCTCGTCGCGTTCCAGGGGCAGGATCACAGGTCCTCCAAGAGGTCGAAGTCGTCGAGATCCTCGTCTACGAGCGGGTCTGCACTGAGCGCGAGCCGGTCTTGCTCCTCGCTGACCGGCGGCGGCGTCACAGAGACCAGTCCCAGCTCGTCGCCCAGGTCAGGTCCACCGACCTGCTGCGCGATCTGCTTGGCGATGTGCGGGAAGAACGGGCTGTCGAGCCCCTCGGAGGTCTCCGCAAGTTGAGCAGCGAGCCGTGCGCTGATGCGCTTCTCGGCCGGAGTGCTCGCGCGGCCGGCGCCCCAGCGTTCCAGCAGCTGGCCGAGAGCTTCGGACACATTCACGCCGTTGCGACGGTCGAGAGCGATGCCCTTGGCGTACTCGAGAGCGTCGAAACTGAACGGCACCGGAACCTTCGGCGCATGCTCCCAGCGCAGGACGTGCCAGGAGTTGTCGTCGGGGTCGTTGAAGTAGATCTGTGAGAAGTCGTCGGGATTGACCGAGAACTGCCACATCCGCTTGTCCTTGGCCATCGCGCGCGACCGGTCGTAGTACTTCCCCACGATGTCGCCGTTGTAGCGGAGCGTGCCGACCTCGACGCCGTAGTGGTTGAACTTGCGCTTGACGACCGGGAGCATCTCGAGCAGCAGGTTCGGGTTCGCCGGCACGCGGATGCGGCCGGCCACCGCCACGCCCTGTTCGAACTTCTGCGCCGGGCTCATCTTCGCCGCGGGCAACTGCGAGTCGACCAGCCCGCCGTGGGGGCGCAGATGGTAGACGGTCGCGATCCACTCGCGGATGATCTGCTCGAGCTGAGGGATCGTGTAGACCGCTTCGCTCTCGGGCGCCTCGCCCCGGGAGGCGATATCTTTGCCTTTGTAGCCGGGAAGCTCCTGCAGCATGTCGTCGATGGTCCGGAACCAGCGCTCGACCCATGCCTTGTCGGTGCCCGTGTACACGTGCGCGGGCTGGATGGAGATCCCCAGCCGCTGGCACACGCTTGCGACATGGATCGACATGAACGGCTTGCCGTGATCGATGATGATCGTGTCGGGAAGGATGCCGGGACGGCGGAACCGCAGCGCCTTGAGGTTCTCGACGTCGATGACGATGTTCTCGGGCACGCCATGGAAGGGCCAGGTGGCTCGGTCGCCCCACTCGGCCGGCATCTCGCGGGGTGAGAGAGCCTCCATCAGCACGCCCGCCACGTCGACCGCCTTGGTGGAGATGGGTGCAAGACGGAGGCCGAGGATGGATCTGTCGTAGAGGTCGAGGGCGACGGTCAGCTCGGCGCGCATCCACTTGCCGGTAACGGGTGCGACGCCGAAGACGTTGAGGGGCGTCGTGTCGAGAACGACGTACTCACCGGGTCTCGTCGCGACCAATCGTCCGTACGGCACGGGCGGCCGCGTTTCGATGGATCGCTGGGCCCGCATGCTGGCGCCGAACGTGCCCTTCCCGCGGGTGAGCTCGGCGACCGCGTCACGAGCGCTGGATTCGGAAGGTATCCGCACCTCGACATCCGGGTACTCGCGCTTGACCCTCGCCAACACGATGGCGAGGGTGGTCGTGACACTGCGCTTCGCGCCGCGAACGTTCTCCTCAACGACACGTCGGCACATGTCGACCCAGCGCGGATCGAGCCCGGAGAGCGCCGGCGTCCACGACGTCTTCCGGAAGTCGAGCAGCGCGAGATCTTCGCCTTCGTCGAACCGATCGTCCCAGCGCTTCAGCGTCTTCGGGCTGACGCCAAGCTGTGCGGCCTTGGCGCGACGCCGCTCGTGGATGGTCGTGAGCTTCGGGTTGTACTCCGGTCGCGGTTCGTGGGGCTGAGCGAGTGTCGGCATCCCCGACGCGAACCCGGTGCGCATCTCTCGGACGTGCGCCGCCTTTCGCCGCGCCTCGTCGCGTTGCCCTTCCGTCGCGTCCGCCCAGATCAGGGCGAGCGGTGTGAGTGCAACCTCCTCGGACGAAATCCCGAACGCATCCGTGGCGTCGCGCAGAAGCTCGACGAGTCGCACGCGTCGGGTCTTCTTCGCGCCGTCGACCAGGACAACAGCGTCGCCCGCGATCTCGATGACAGTGCACAGACTGCCGTCGAACGAGACGGTGCTGCCGATGCGGATGTCGAAGGTGTGGCTCATGGCGTCTCCAATGCGGTGTGGTTGGCAAGGGCAGATGTGAGGTCGCAGAGAATCGAGCGGCGCCAGAGCAGGTGGAGCACGACCGCTCGCGCATAGGGGATGTCATCCAAGGCGGCCCCGGCGCTCCGCATGGCCGCGCCAAGTGTGGGCGTCTCGCTGATCGTCGCCTCGACGACTTCCACGTCGCGCCGGGGGAACTGCCAGAGGCGTCGATACCCCGCAAGGAACCGGACGTTGGAGAGCAGCGCTGGGTCGGGCTCGGTGACGATCCGATATCCCCATCCGCGGGATTGGATGATGTCGCCCGCCCACCGGAGCGCACCTGCGATCTCCGGGTCTTCCAGCCGATGCTTCGGCTTGACCTCGATCACCGTGAAGCGATGGTCATCGTGCTCGATCATGTAGTCGGGCACGTAGCTTCGCTCAACACCGTCTCGATCGGCGATCAACTCGAACGGCTGCGATGCGATCCGAACCGCCCGATGGTCGAAGTCCTCGAGGAGAAGCGCCGCGAGCTCGAGGCGACTCTCGTACCCGACGAAGCCTTCCGTGGTGGCGCACCAGTAGCGCCCTGGGTAATGCCGCTGTCCCCGATGCCAGCGGAACGTCCGCCGAGGCTCGGCCTCGAAGACGTGTCGAGCCTCGAGATCCGCGAGTTTGCCCCGCTCGAGGTCATTCCCGTCGAGTCGCAGCGTGTACTGCGGTGGCGATGTTGGCACGTCAACTCCTACGAGTCGCGAACAATGAGTCATAACTCTTGATTCGTTAACGTACGGAGGTCTCTACTGTTCTTGAGGTTCGACACGCGGGTCGAGTTCTTCGCGTTGGAGTTCTCTCGCATGCCGATGGCTGCAAGCAGTGAATGTGACATTTACGCTGGGGAAGTCAGATACACAACACGCGCCACGCCGTCGGACCACGCCCTGCGATGCTCCTGCTGCGCTGAGCGCCTCATGAGAAAATGAGGCGGTGGAGACCGTGCCGAGCGAACAGAGCGAGGAGCTTTCGAAGCTTGCCTTCGGGAGCAACCACATGCTCGCGCTCATGGCCGAGATCGCACGGTCTCCCGACGGAAAGTTCTCCACGCCCTCCGTCGCAACCGCCACGGGACTGTCGACCAGCACCATCCACGCCCTACTGAAGCGCCTCAAGCAGTTGGGGCTTGTCCGGCGAACGGATGAGGTCACCCCCGAGCGGATCAGGATCTATCAGCGCGCAGTGCACCCGACATGGGACTACGCACTACGGCTTGAAGCAGAGGCAGACGCACGCGCAGCCGGAACTTTCACCATCCAGTGGGAAGCAACCACGGCGCGTCGCTAGTAGACACTCACGAAGGCCCTCGGATGCCTAATCGGTATGGCATCCTTCCTCTATGAGCGTTGCCGAGGACCACTACGAGGCATTCGCGACCGCGGCTGAGGACCCTTACCTCGGCGCCCTCCTTGGGACGATCGATGAGCCCGGCGGCACTTCGACCGCCAATCGCGCCGGCATGCTGACGTTGGCCTGGTGGGACGAACATGGCAACGGACCGACGTGCGCCGAACTCATCGAGGCGGTCTTCGAGATCGATGATTGGGATGCCGCGATCGAGGATCCCGGACGAACACTCTTCGAACGCCACGAACAGCGTGACCTGCTCCAGCGATGGCTCATCAGCTACTGGACCCGGCTCGGAACGATCGCGTTCGTCCCGGGATTCGACGACATCGTTCGGCCAGGACGCGTCGGGGTGATGGCCGAGGCGAACCCAATCGAGTCCGAGTAGATTGGCCAGTTCGGATCGAGGAGGACGCGTGAGAGAGATCATCATCGGCGGGCGCTCCATCACGGTCTCCCACGTCGAGACCGAGACGACTGAGTATGGCGACATACAGCGCTACCGCATCGAAGTGTCTGGCGCGGATGCCGTCACCCACCTGTCGAGCCTGCGCTCGTCGCCCAACATCGACGCACGTGTCATGGCGTCGGTTATCGACACCGAGCTGCTGCTCGGCTACGAGGGGAGCGCAGCATCCGGCCTCCTGCGCGACTCTGGGATCCGCGCATGGCGCGACCAACACCGCCCACTCATCGAGCAGGCGCTGGACCGGCTCCGCGACGAGATGAAAGACCTTCCTCCTGAACCGGTGAGCGACGTGGAACGGCTCCTGCTACGCGCCTTTGACATGAACGACGACGAGGTTCGCGGTGCTTGACTATCCGACGTTCGACTTCGATCAAGTCGACTTCGTCACCTCCGACACGCACTTCAGCCACGCTCGCATCAGCGGACTCACCGGTCGGCCATACGCCACGGTCGATGAGATGAACGACGACCTTGTGCGCCGGTGGAACGACACGGTCTCGCCCAGCAGCGTCGTCCTCCACCTCGGTGACGTGGCGCTCGGCCCGATCGAGGAATCGATCGCGCTCACCGCGCGGCTCAACGGCCGCAGGCTGCTCGTGCCCGGGAACCACGATCGCGTCTCGCCCGCGACACAGTCGAAACGGGCGATCGAGAGATTCCTGCCCATGTACGAGGCGGCGGGGTGGGAGATCCTCCCAGAGGTCATGGAGGGAACCCGCCACGGGTACAGGATCATCGCCTCGCACTACCCCTACGCCGGCGACAGCCAGGAACAGGATCGACACACGTCGCATCGCCCACGCTGGGACGACGGCATCCCACTCATCCACGGGCACACCCACGCCCGCGACCATGGCCCGAACGGTCACCGGTTCCACGTCGGCGTTGACGCCCACGGTTTCGCGCCGATCCCGTTCAGCGTGATCGACGACTGGATCCAGAGCCTACCCGGAATCGAAACTCCGCTCCAGACGGCGATCCGCGAAGCTCGAGAGGTCGTCGCCGATCTGGACGACACGCCGTGGCCAGTCATGGACCAGATGTTCTACATGCAGGCCTACGAGGTGCTCCGCGTGCAGCTTGACGAGCTGCTCGATGCGTTGCCACAAGGGATCGACAATCAGTCGCCTGACCCTTGAGACAACACTCCAGCTGCCGCCGTCTCTCAGTCGCGCTTCGATGTGAACCGAACATGTCGATCCGCGTCTGTGAATTGGATTCACTTGCATCGCGGATCAATCTGTTCTACAGTGATCGAACCCGGAGGTGGGAATCTGATTCACAAACTGATTGGCAGATATGATGTACACAACAGCGGCGCTGCGTCGCATCGTCCTTATCGACATCGAGAACATCGTGGGAGGTGGAGTTTCATTGCCGGGACAGGTTCACGGTGCTCAGGCCGCGATCGCGGAGGCAATCGGTCAGCGCGACAACGATCACGTCGTGGTCGCGTGCGGACGGTTTTGCGTCAACGTCGTCGGGTTCGAGTGGGCAGGTCCGCGCCGTCTCGTGTTCCGAGGCGGCAACAATGGCGCGGATTTGGAGCTCCTCGACATCCTCGAGACAGAAAGGGTCGGCGACCGTTTCGATGAAGTTGTTGTGGTCTCCGGCGATGGGATCTTCGCGGACGTCGTCTCGTTCCTGGGGCTCGGCACCGATGTCACTGTCGTGTCGCGCCCCGAATCCTGCTCCCGCCGGCTTCGCATGGCGGCGAAGTACGTGCTCGACCTGGACTACGACCCGTCCGTGATCACGGAGGCAGCATGACTATGCAGAGCCATGAGGGACTCCTCGCACCGAGCGATGTCGCCGACCTCGCCGGCGTCTCCCGCGCCGCTGTCAGCAACTGGCGCAAGCGCATGAAGGACTTCCCAGTGCCAGTGGGGGGTAGCGCAAGCAAACCGCTCTTCGCTGCCACTGACATCGAGTCGTGGCTCGCGGCCCACCCGGAGAAGCGGAAGGCCCATGCCTCCGCCAACTCAGACGCGAGAGCGTGGGAGTCACGTCTGTGGGGCGTTGCGAACCTCTTCCGCGGGCATGTTTCCATCCACGCACTCGGCGAGCTTTTCGTCAGGACCGCGATCGAACTGATCGAAGGGCGGCCCTCATACGCGCCGCGGGACATCGGACAACGATCCATCGATGAACTGCGCTATGCACTCGACGACATCCCGCGCGAAGAGCTCGCCAGGGCCATCGACGGGCTCCTCGAACGAACATCTCGAGCACTCGGAAAGGCAGCTGGCGAGAACGGATTTGTGGGCTCGCGTACCAGCACACTGCTGGCGTCGCTGGCGAAAGATCTTGATGGTGGGACTCTGTATGACCCCGCGTGCGGAGTGGGCGTGGCGCTGCTGCAGTCCCTCGACATGGGCGCGCGCCCGGATCACATCGTCGGCCATGAGATCAACGCGACTGCCGTAGACATCGCCCGCGGTCGCGCGGAGTTGCGTGGCGTCAACATCGACCTTCGCGTGGCCGATGTACTCGACCATGATCCGGACCCCGAACTGCGTGCAGACTTGATCATCGCCGAGCCCCCGTTTGGGCTGCGTGTCGACCGACAGACCACGATGCTGGACCCACGCCTGCGCTACGGGATTCCGCCTCGCTCCAGTGGTGACTCTTTCTGGCTTCAGCACGTCGTCGCGCACCTAGCTCCGAGCGGCGCCGGCTACGTCCTAACGTCGCCCGGCATGCTCTTCCGTGGCGGAGCCGAGGCCGAGATTCGGCGCAATCTCTTGCTCAGCGGCTGTGTCCGTGCTGTCGTGGCGCTCCCGGGTCGGATGCTGCCGCACACCTCAATTGCGCTCGCGCTTTGGGTGCTCAGCGAGCCAGCATCCACCTCCCGCGAGGATGTCTTGCTCATCGACGCGACTTCGATCGAGACACCTGAAGACGAGGTGGCCGGCTGGCTGACCGAACGGGGGTCGCTCGCAGAGGTTCCGCACGCACGTGTGTCCATCGACGAGCTGGCGGCTGGCAACGCGGACCTCAGTCCGGCACGCTGGGTGCTGACCGATGCGATCGACGACGCCCAAGTCGTCGAAGCCTTCGAGCAAGCGAACACTCAGTTGCACCAAGCAGTCGCTGCGCTCGCGGCAACCCTCGGGCGCGTGCGCCCCCCCAAGGTCGCCGGCGAGCCGCCGATAATGACAGTCGCCAAACTCATCGAAGCCGGGGCGGTCGAAGTCTCCGCGGTGCGACCGCAACGAGTCGAGGTCGCTCCTGAGTACGAGGATCGTCAGGTATCGACGAGCGATGTCCGAAGCGGCAACCTTCCGCCGGTCGCCGACCTCCCGTCGGCCGACACCTCAGGGCTCCTGACGCAGCCCGACGACGTGCTCGTCACGACCGTGCACGGCATTCGGGCAGTCGTCGACGAAGCGGGCGGCCACTTTCCCATAGGTCATGGCCTCTTTCGAATCAGGGTCGTCGATCGCGCCAACCTAGATCCTCACTACCTAGCTGACGTCCTCGCGGGCGGATGGAATCTCCGGTTCGCCGCGGGAACCGCCATTCAGCGCATTCCGGTGCGAGACATCGAGATCCCTGTTCCCCCGCTCGAAGATCAACGTGCCATCCACGCCGCGATCAACAACGCACGCAAGGCGAAGCAGCTGGCCAACCAAGCGTCCGAGGCCGCCGATAGCCTGACGACAGCGATCCTCAATGCTGTCCGTCACGGCGCTTCCCTGACCAGCAACACCACCGAAGGAACCACCCGATGACGGAGCGGCTCACGTTGACCGAACTGGAGCAGTACCTCGCCCGAGCGGCAGATCTCCTCCGCGGCAGCATCGACCAGGCTGATTTCAAGGCCTACATCTTCCCGTTGATGTTCTTCAAGCGGATCAGTGACGTCTACCTCGAGGAGTTCGAGCAAGCCCTCGACGAGTCGGGCGGCGACCACGAGTTCGCCGCATTCGCCGAAAACCACCGCTTCGCGATCCCTGACGGCAATCTCTGGTCGGACGTGCGCGAGAAGACCGAGAACATCGGCACTGCGTTGCAGACCGCGTTCCGTGAGATCGAGAAGGCGAACCCCGAAACCCTCTTCGGCATCTTCGGCCACGCGAACTGGACCAACAAGGACAAGCTGCCTGACCGCAAGCTCGCAGACCTGATCGAGCACTTCTCCACTAAGACGCTGAGCAACGCGGCTGTCGCTCCGGATGTATTCGGCAACGCGTACGAGTACCTCATCAAGCGGTTCGCCGACCAGTCCAACAAGAAGGCCGGCGAGTACTACACCCCGCGGTCGGTCGTCGGCCTGCTCGTGAACATCCTCGACCCTCAAGAGGGTGAGAGCGTCTACGATCCCGCGTGCGGTACCGGAGGCATGCTCATCGAGGTCATCGAGCATGTGAAGGCTGCCGGCGGTAGCCCGAAGACGCTGTGGGGCAAGCTCTACGGCCAGGAGAAAGTGCTCGCGACCTCTGCGATCGCCCGCATGAACCTGCTGCTGCACGGCATCGAGGACTTCAAGATCGTCCGCGAAGACACCCTCCGCAACCCCGCGTTCTACACCGGCAACCACCTCGCACGGTTCGACAACGTGCTCGCGAACCCACCGTTCTCGCTCAAGGCGTGGGGCGATCTCGAATGGGCATCTGATCGGTGGGGACGCAATCAGCTTGGCGGAGTCCCGCCGAAGGGCTACGCGGACTGGGCGTGGGTGCAGCACATGCTCACCTCAGCCGACCCGAACACCGGCAGAGTCGCAGTCGTGCTCCCGCAAGGCGCACTGTTCCGGCAGGGCGCCGAGGCGCGCATCCGCACCCACATCCTCAAGGCGAAGAAGGTCGAAGCCGTCATCGGTCTCGCCCCAAATCTCTTCTACGGCACGGGCCTCGCAGCCTGTGTGCTGATCCTGCGTCATCAGCGACCCGTCGACCAACAGGACAAGGTGCTGTTCATCAACGGCGAAGACCTGATGAAGAAGGGTCGCAACCAGAACACCCTCGAACCCGAACATGCGAAGGCACTGTTCGACGCCTACCGCGGATTCACCGACATCGAGGGGCGGGCCCACCTCGCCGACCTGGCCGAGATCGAGGGCAACGAGTTCAACCTCAACATCCCGCTCTACGTCGCACCCGCTGACACCGGCGAGAAGATCACACTCGCCGATGCCCTGGCGAACCTCGAAGCCGCGCACAAGCGCGCGCAGGAGACCCGAGCAGCGTTGGAAGCAGAACTCGCGAAGTGGGGATTGAGCGCGTGACCGGCCAGATCAGCCAGCGTGAGCTGGAGAACTACCTGTGGGGCGCCGCCGTCATTCTGCGCGGACTCATCGACGCCGGCGACTACAAGCAGTACATCTTCCCGCTGGTGTTCCTTAAGCGCATCTCGGATGTCTACGACGAAGAGCGCGCGGCAGCGCTCGCCACCTACGGCGATGAAGAGTTCGCCGACCTGCCCGAGAACCACCGCTTCGCGATTCCGAACGGATGCCACTGGCGCGACGTTCGCGCGGTGACCGAGAACATCGGCTCAACCGTTCTGCAGGCCATGCGGGCCATCGAGTCCGCCAACCCCGACACGCTGCCCGGAGTATTCGGCGATGGGGACTGGGGCAACAAGAACCTGCTGCCGGACTCGACTCTCGCCGACCTGATCGAGCACTTCTCGACGCAGACTCTGTCAATCGCGAACCTGCCCGAGGACGAGCTCGGCAACGGATACGAGTACCTCATCAAGAAGTTCGCCGACGACTCGGGTCACACCGCGCAGGAGTTCTACACGAACCGCACGCTCGTGCACCTGATGACCCTCATGCTCGAGCCTCAGCCCGGGGAGTCGGTCTACGACCCGACGTGCGGCACCGGCGGAATGCTCATCTCGACGGCGGCCGAGGTGAAGCGCCAGGGCAAGGAGTGGCGCAACCTCAAGCTGTACGGCCAGGAGCTCAACTATGGAACCTCGGCCATCGCCCGCATGAACCTCTTCCTCCACGGCATCGCCGACGGCCAGATCGCCCATGGCGACACACTCGCGAGGCCCGCGTTCCTGAACAGCAAGGGCGGCTTGCGCACCTTCGACGTCGTGCTGGCGAACCCGCCGTACTCGATCAAGACCTGGAATCGGGATGCCTTCGCGAAAGACCCGTACGGACGCAACCTGTGGGGCGTGCCGCCGCAGGGCCGCGCCGACTACGCGTTCTTCCAGCACATAGCCAAGAGCCTCGACCCCCAGACTGGGCGCGCCGCGATCCTCTTCCCGCACGGCGTGCTGTTCCGTCGCGAGGAGGCAGCGCTCCGCGAAGCGCTCGTGAAGTCCGACCTCGTCGAATGCGTGCTCGGACTCGGTGCGGGACTCTTCTACAACTCGCCGATGGAGGCCGTCGTCATCACTCTCCGCGCGGCCAAGCCCGCCGAGCATCGCGGCAAGGTGCTGTTCATCAATGCTGTCACTGAGGTCGCGCGCGAGCAGGCGCAGTCGTTCCTGCGCGACACACACCAGAGGAGAATCCTCGACGCGTACCGAGGCTTTGCCGACGTTCCGCAGTTCGCGGCGGTCGCCACGCTCGGCGAGATCGCCGACAAGGGCTCCAGTCTCGCGATCCCGTTGTACGTCGCCGGCGCGAAAGCCGCAGACGTGGCAGAGCAGATAGACGTGGCCGACGCACTAACGAGCTGGCGGCAGGCGGCGGAAACCTCGGAGCACGCGATCTCAGATGTGCTCGCGGTGCTTCGTGCGGCGGTGAACGCATGAACCTCGTCCTCGACAAGTCCACCTGGCAGAGAGTCGCTTTCGGCGATGTCATCGACAGCATCACCGACCGTGTCGACGACCCCTCGGCTGCGGGAGTCGATCGGTACGTGGGTCGCGAGCACCTCGACCCCGTGATCATGACGGTCCGGCGGTGGGACAGCCCCGACATAGTCGAAGCACAGAAGCTGCGGTTCCGATCTGGCGATGTCATCTTCGGCAGACGTCGCGCCTACCAGAAGAAGGTCGCTCTGGCGGAGTTCGAAGGCATCTGCTCTGCACATGCGCTTGTATTGCGTGCGCGACCCGGGTTCATCGATCCCGCATTCCTCCCTGTCTTCCTGTCTAGCGACTACTTCCTCGACCGCGCCATCGAGATCTCGGTGGGGTCCCTGTCACCTACCGTGAACTGGCGTGATCTCAAGAGCCAGGAGTTTGTACTTCCGCCGCTCGACGAGCAGAAGCGCATTGCCGACCTACTGTGGGCAATCGAACGTCACAGACTCGCGGCCGCGGACACTGCAGAGTCGCTCAGAGCAACCAAGTCCGCGGTGTTCGCCGACCGCCTCGCTGCCGGCGTGGAGCAATCCGGCTGGAGTAGCGACTCGGTCGCCTCTCTGGTCGAGGCAGGACCGACCAACGGCAAGTCCGCCCCCGCAAACGACCAGAAACGTGGCGTCCCGACACTAAGCATTAGCGCCGTTCGTGGAGGGCTGGTCACGGGTGGCGACTCAGTCAAGTTCATCGATGTCGAACCGGCAAGCGTAGACGGATTCTTGCTCCAAGAAGATGACTTTCTGATCGTTCGAGGGAACGGCAATCGGCAACTCACGGGTCGGGGCGGCTTGGTTGTCGGCGGTCTACCCACCGGGTGCATCTATCCCGACCTACTCATCCGGCTCCGTTTCAACGCTGCACGAATGCTCCCGCAGTTCGCAGCAGAACAGTGGAACAGTGTTCATGCCCATACGGCGCTCCTCGAGAACGCGAAATCGACCAACGGGATCTGGAAGATCAACGGCAAGGACATCAAGTCGCATCGCCTCGTCGTACCGCCACTGGAGGCGCAAACAGAACTCTTGGCCGAGGCGCGCACCTTCGATCGCAGCATCGAAGCAACCCAGGCCGAGGCGAATCGCCTGAGAGCCGTGCTCCGAACGCTCTCTTCGACAATATTCGGAGGCAACTGATGGCGCAGTTCAACGAAGCGAACACGGTCCGCGACTTCGTCCGCGATCTGATCACGTCTCCGGACGTGCAATTCCTGCCGGGAAGCCAGCTTCCGCGCCGCGCCGATGAAGTGTTGCTCGAAGGGCTCGTCGCTGCCGCGCTGATTCGGCTGAATCCCGAGATCGCGGCTGATCCGCGCAAGGCTGATGAGGTCATCCATGTGCTGCGGGCGATCCTGATCTCGGCGCGCAACAGCGCACATCCGGTGGTCGCGAACGAAGAGTTCATGTTGTGGCTTACGGGCCAGAAGTCGATGCCGTTCGGTCCACAGGGCGAGCACACCACGGTGCGCCTCATCGACTTCGACCACCCGGACGATGACTCGTCAAACCAGTGGATCGTGTCGACCGAGGTGACGTTCCAGATGGGGCGGCTAGGCAAGAGGTTCGACGTGGTGCTGTGGTGCAACGGCTTCCCGCTCGTCGTCGGCGAGGCGAAGACACCGATCCGCGCTGCCTACACGTGGATCGACGCCGCCGCGCAGATCCACGACGACTACGAGGCAAGCGTCCCGCAGTTCTTCGTGCCGAACGTGCTGTCCTTCGCGACCGAAGGCAAAGACTTCCGCTACGGCTCCGTCGGCATGCCGGTCGAACTTTGGGGTCCGTGGCACGAGGAGGAGACCGATCCGAACGCACCCGCGAAGGTTGGCCTCGAGGTGGTCAAGGACGCCGTGAACGGCGTGCTGGCACCGGCATCCGTCCTCGACTTCCTGCGGTTCTTCACCGTATTCGCGACCGATGCGAAGCACCGCAAGATCAAGGTGATTGCGCGGTACCAGCAGTTCCAGGCGACGAA
>NZ_JASBSF010000401.1 GCF_030149085.1 Microbacterium sp.
CCGAGGACGTCGCGATCATGATGATCGAGGCCGAGGCGACCGACAACGCGTGGAACCTCATTCAGGGCGGCGCCGTCAAGCCTGACGAGACCGTCATCGACAACGGCAAGTTCGGCACCCGCACCATCCGCTTCGAGACCGGACGCCTCGCCCAGCAGGCGCAGGGCTCCGCGGTCGCCTACATCGACGAAGAGACCATGCTGCTCTCGGCGACGAGCGTCTCGAAGCAGCCGAAGGATCACTTCGACTTCTTCCCGCTCACGATCGACGTCGAGGAGCGCATGTACGCCGCGGGCCGCATCCCCGGCTCGTTCTTCCGCCGCGAGGGCCGCCCCTCGACCGAGGCGATCCTGACCTGCCGCCTCATCGACCGCCCGCTCCGCCCCTCCTTCGTCGAGGGTCTGCGCAACGAGGTCCAGGTCGTCGTGACCGTCCTCGCCATCGAGCCCGACGAGCTCTACGACGTGCTCGCCATCAACGCCGCGTCGCTCTCGACGCAGCTGTCCGGCCTGCCGTTCTCCGGCCCGGTCGCCGGTGTCCGCGTCGCGCTCATCGACGGCCAGTGGGTCGCGTTCCCGAAGCACGGCCAGCTCGAGGAGGCCGTGTTCAGCATGGTCGTTGCGGGCCGCGTCGTGACCGAGGCCGACGGCTCCGAGGACGTCGCGATCATGATGATCGAGGCCGAGGCGACCGACAACGCGTGGAACCTCATTCAGGGCGGCGCCGTCAAGCCTGACGAGACCGTCATCGCGCAGGGCATCGAGGCCTCGAAGCCCTTCATCAAGCAGCTCGTCGAGGCGCAGCAGCAGGTCGCCAAGACCGCCGCGAAGCCGACCGCCGACTACCCGACCTTCCCGCCCTACCAGCCGGAGACGAAGGCCGTCGTCGAGGCGCTCGCGCTCGACGAGCTCAAGGGCATCTACCAGATCGCCGGCAAGGTCGAGCGGCAGGACGCCGACGACGCCCTCAAGGCGCGCGTCAAGGAGCAGGTCGCGGCCAAGGTCGAGGCGGGCGAGCTGCCCGAGTCGGCCAACGCCGAGGTCTCCGCCGCCTACAAGTCGGTGACGAAGCACGTCGTGCGCTCGCGGGTCCTCGAGGAGGGCGTCCGCATCGACGGCCGCGGCCTCGCCGACAACCCCCCGCACCACGCCGCGGGGCAGGTCGTGCCCCGCGTGCCCGGCTCGGCCATCTTCCAGCGCGGCGAGACCCAGATCCTGGGCGTCACCACGCTGAACATGCTGAAGCTCGAGCAGCAGATCGACTCGCTGAGCCCGGTCACCAAGAAGCGCTACATGCACAACTACAACTTCCCGCCCTACTCGACCGGTGAGACCGGCCGCGTCGGGTCGCCGAAGCGTCGCGAGATCGGGCACGGCGCACTCGCCGAGCGCGCGCTCGTGCCGGTGCTGCCCACGCGCGAGGAGTTCCCCTACGCGATCCGTCAGGTGTCCGAGGCCCTCGGCTCCAACGGCTCGACCTCCATGGGCTCCGTCTGCGCCTCGACCCTCTCGCTGCTGAACGCCGGTGTGCCGCTGCGCGCCCCGGTCGCCGGCATCGCCATGGGCCTCATCTCCGACACCGTGAACGGCGAGACCCGCTACGCGGCGCTCACCGACATCCTCGGTGCCGAGGACGCGCTCGGCGACATGGACTTCAAGGTCGCCGGCACGAGCGAGTTCGTCACGGCCATCCAGCTCGACACGAAGCTCGACGGCATCCCCGCCTCGGTGCTCGCCGGCGCGCTGACCCAGGCGAAGGAGGCCCGCACCACCATCCTCGCCGTGCTCAACGCGGCGATCGACGGCCCGGACGAGATGGCGCCGACCGCTCCGCGCGTCATCAGCGTGCAGATCCCGGTCGACAAGATCGGCGAGCTGATCGGGCCGAAGGGCAAGACGATCAACGCGATCCAGGACGAGACCGGCGCCGACATCTCCATCGAGGAGGACGGCACCGTCTACATCGGCGCCACCGACGGCCCCTCGGCCGAGGCGGCCCGCGCCCAGGTGAACGCGATCGCGAACCCCACCAACCCGGAGGTCGGCGAGCAGTTCCTCGGCACCGTCGTGAAGATCGCCACCTTCGGCGCCTTCGTGTCGCTGCTGCCGGGCAAGGACGGCCTGCTGCACATCTCCGAGGTGCGCAAGCTCGCCGGCGGCAAGCGCGTCGAGAACGTCGAGGACGTGCTGGGCGTCGGGCAGAAGCTGCTCGTCGAGATCACCAAGATCGACGACCGCGGCAAGCTCTCGCTCGAGCCCGTCATCGCCGAGCCCGCCGACCAGGAGGGCCGCGCTGCGGCGAACGAGGGTCCGGAGGCTCCGGCCGAAGGCTGAGCCCTGTATCGAAAACGCCCGTCCCTGAGGGGGCGGGCGTTTTCGCATTCGGGCGTGATCGAAGCGTTATGTAATATTCACGCCTGTGTCGCCTGGCGCCGCCGCGCCGCCGCTGTTACGCCGTACCCTCGAAACACGCGCCGGGGAGCGCGCCGGTATCCGTGACTCACCACCACGGACACCGTGAAAAGGGGGTGAGGGAATGGCTGCTTTCGGCGTCGGTGCCGCAGCAACGGCAGGAGCCGGGGCGGTGAACCCCGCTCATCCCTCCGCCCCGATTCCCGTCCTGGGTCAGCCGCTCGGGTCGAACGTGCGCGTCGATCTCGGCGAGACCGGGATGTCGGTGTTCCCCCTGATCCTCGGTGGCGGTGAGTTCGGCTGGACAGTGGACGCAGCCACCAGCCACGAGATCCTCGACACCTATGTGCGTGCCGGCGGCAACGCCATCCACACGGCCGACAGCTTCTCGGGCGGCCGCAGCGAACACATCATCGGCAGATGGATGGCAGACCGCGGCATCCGCGATGACATCGTGCTGGCCGTGCGCGTCGGTGCCCATCCCGATCACCCGGGGCTCGGCCCTGTCGACCTCGTGCGGGCCGCTGAGGCCTCGCTCACGCGCCTGGGTACTGACCGCATTGATGTCCTCTACCTCGACGCTCGGGCAGACACGACCACTGCTGTGGAGGAGACGCTCGCCACCGCTGAGTGGCTCATCAGCGCGGGCAAGGTGCGCGCGATTGGGGCGATCGGGTATCAGGCTGCGCAGCTCGTGGAAGCTCGAATCCTGTGCTCTGCCGGCTATCCGCGGATCTCGGTTTTGGACGTTCCCTTCAACGTGCTGCGGCGGCACGAGTTCGACAGCGATCTGCGCCTGGTGGCCAGCGCGCAGTCGATGGCGGTGACGCCCTCCCACGCCCTTGAGCACGGATTCTTGTCGGGTCTGCACCGCGACCGTCTTAACGGACCGCTGTCGGTTCGAGCGAAGCAGATCACAGCAAACGTCAACCGGCGGGGTACCCGCACCCTGAAGGCTCTGGATGCGATTGCTGCCGAGCTGGGCGTCACCAACGCGTCGGTCGCCGTTGCCTGGCTCCTTGCGCAGCGCATCATCACGGCCCCGATCATCAACGCGTTCGCCCCGTACCAGGTCGACGAGCTCGTGCAGGGCGTGGGTGTGCGGCTCACGCGAGCCCAGCTGGCCGATATCGCACGAGCAGCAGACTGAGACCTCCCGCCCGGGGCCGAGAGGTTAGGGTAGGACTGTTCCGAGCACGTCGAGGAAGCGGCCCCGTGACCCACTACATCTATCTCGTTCGCCACGGTGAGCATCTGGATGCCGAGCATGGCCTGATCGACGGACCCCTCTCCCCGCGCGGTAAGCGCCAGGCAGCTTTCTTGGCCGACCGCCTTTCGGGGATCCCCTTCAACGCGCTCTGGCACTCCCCGCTCGATCGTGCCGCCGAGACAGCGCGGGCAATCGCCGAGCGGATGCCGGCCCTCACCCCGACGCCGTCGGCGCTGCTGTTCGACTGCGTACCCACGGGCATGGTCGAGGAGACTCCGGCTGTGTTCGAGCCGTTCTTCGGAGCGGTCACCGAGGAAGAGGTCGAAGCGGGTCGCGCGCAGATGGCCGATGCCGTCAACGCCTTCCTCGTGCGTAAATCCGGCGAGGTTCACGAACTGCTCGTGACCCACAACTTCGTCATCGGCTGGTTCGTTCGCGAGGTCCTGCAGGCCCCCGAGTGGAAGTGGATGACGCTCAATCAGGCGAACTGTGGTTTGACGGTCCTGGCACAGAAGCAGGGGAGACCGTGGACGCTCCTGTCCCACAACGACCTCGCCCATATTCCTGTCGAAGACCGCACCGGGCTTCCCGAGGCCTACGCGTTCTGAGCGTGCGCTGTGCGGCCGGACGCCGCGGATAGGCTGGAACCCATGACCACACGCGTCGCCATCGTCGGTGCCACGGGCAAGCTCGGCGGAATCATCCGCGATGTCGTTGCTGCTGAGCCCGGATTCGAGATCCATGCTGAGCTCGACTCGCGGTCAGCGATGTCAGCGCTTGACGGCGCCGATCTCGTCGTGGACGCAACGATTCCCGCCGTGTCGATCGACGTGGTGCGCGCTGCAGCGCAGCGGGGGATCGACATCATCGTCGGGACGTCGGGGTGGTCGGCCGAACGTATCGCGCGGGTCCGGCCCGAGATCCAACAGGCTGGCGTCAGGGCGGTATTCATTCCGAACTTCTCGCTCGGATCCGTGATCGGTTCAGCGCTCTCTGCCGCCGCTGCTCCCTTCTTCCCATCGATCGAGATCATCGAAGCGCACCGCGAAACCAAGATCGACTCGCCTTCCGGAACCGCTGTGCGTACCGCTGAGCTGATCTCTGCGGCCCGTGCAGATGCAGGCCCAGTGGCCGCTCCCCATGTCGACCAGCGCGCACGAGGTCAGCAGGTTGCGAGCGTTCCCATTCATTCCCTCCGGCGGCCTGGAGTGGTTGCGAGCCAGGATGTCGTGCTCTCGGGGCCGGGGGAGACGCTCACCCTCACCCACGACACCATTGACCCTGCAGCCGCCTATGCGCCAGGCATCCGGCTCGTGCTCAGAGCTGTCGCCGGCCGCGTGGCCGGTGTCGAGCCGGGCAGTGTCGTCATCGGGCTTGACACCTTCCTTGACATCGGCATCCGGCTGCCGTCGTTTGCCGACCAGGCCCCTGTGGACGAGGGCGGCGTGCCGGGGCAGGTAGCCCGCGCCACCGGCGCATGAGTTCGCGCATCGCCGTCGGAGTGATGGCGGCGCTTCTGCTGCTGTACATCGTGCTGGTGGCCCAGCGGGCCTGGCTCTTGCTCATCAGCGGCGACCCGGTCGGCGTGGCGATGGGGGCGGTGCGGGTCGTCTTGCCGGTGATCGCGGTCTGGGCGCTGTGGCGCGAGCTGTGGTTCGGCGTGCGCGCCGAACAACTCGGTCGACGCCTTGAAGCGGAGGGGGAGGTACCGGATGATCTGGTCGCGGTGCGCCCCAGCGGGCGGGTCATGCGCGCGGACGGGGATGCGCTGTTTCCGCGCTTCAAAGCGGAAGTCGAAAGCGCACCCGAGGACTGGCGGGCCTGGTATCGACTCGGGATTGTCTACGACGCGGCCGGAGACCGACGTCGCGCGCGGGCGGCGGTGCGAACTGCCATCCGGCTCGAGCGCGGGCAGGGTCCGCAGAACTGACGAGAGCGGTCAGCGCCGGCCAATGGCAGCTCGTACCGCTTCTTCCGCGCTCTCGTGCGTCCAGGAGAAGCCGGACGCGGCGAGCACCTCGGGGATGACGTAGGCGTCGGTCGTCAAGAGCGACTCGGTAGGGTCTGACCCCAGCACGAGCTTCAGGCCCCACTCGGGGGCGCGCAGGAGGTACGGACGGTTCAGTTCCCGTGCCAGAGCGAACCCGATGTCATTCGCCGTCGCGCGCGTCGGGCCAGACAGGTTCACGGGCCCCGTCGTGCCGGTGTCGATGATGTGTCGGATCGCGCGAACCTCGTCATCCAGCGAGATCCACGGCCACACCTGCGTGCCTCGTCCCAGGGGACCGCTGAGCCCGAGTTTCGTCAGCAGAATCAGGGGCTTGAGTACACCGTCGCGGTGGATGATCGGCGCAGTTCGCAGCGTCGCTACGCGAGCGTGATCCCCGGCGCCGTACGCGGCGCTCTCCCATTCGCCGCACAGATCTGCGAGGAATCCGTCCCCGCGCGGGGCGTCTTCGGCGATCGGGCCGCCAGGATCCGTGCCGTAGTAGCCGACAGCGGAGGCCGACACGAAGTGTGGGGCGTCCTCGCCCAGCTCGCGAACGGCACGTGCCAGGGCTCGCGTCGGCGTGACCCGCGACCACAGCAGTGTGTGCTTGTAGGACGAGCTCCACGGGAATCGGCCGATGCTCGCCCCGTTCAAACCGATGACCGCGTCTGCACCGTCCAGCACTGCCGGGTCGAGCACGTCGGAGTCGACGAGCCACGGTACCTCGTCAGCACCCTGATCGGGGGTGCGGACGAGGGTCGTCACGCGGACACCGTCGGCCCGCAGACTCTCGGCGAGCGCCCGGCCGATGAGGCCGGACGCTCCGCCGATGACGACGTGTCGCAGAGCGGACTCAGGCAAGCGTCGCCTCGAGGGTGATCTCGATTCCTGCGAGGGCTGCCGAGACCGGGCATCCGGCCTTCGCGGCGTTCGCGATGCGGTCGAAGTCCTCCTGCGACAGGCCCGGCACGGATGCGTGCACGTTGAGGTGGCTTCCGGTGATTCCGGTGCCCGGGATGAAGGTGACAGCTGCCGAGCAGCGCACTGACTCGGGTGGCGTGCCGTTCTGGGTGAGCTCGTGCGAGAACGCCATGCTGAAGCAGGAAGCGTGAGCTGCCGCGATGAGTTCCTCGGGCGTGGTGACTGTCGAGGAGCCTTCGCTACGGGCCTTCCAGTTGACATCGAACGTGCCGAGGTGGGAACTGTCGAACGTCACTGTTCCCGACCCATCGGTCAGGCTGCCGTTCCAGACGGTGGTGGCTTCGCTCGTCACGGACATGGGGACCTCCCTGGTCGTCATGCACCCGGAGTGGGCGCTTCCGCGGTCAGCCTAATGGCGTTTCGCGGGGGAGGGCAGGCTCGTGGCCAAACCCGCGGCGCCGGCCGGAGGCCTCGGTCAGGCAGCGCCCGCGGGGCGCCGGCCGAGAACCCCTGCTCGCTGCAGCACGAGGTAGAGCTGGCATCCCAGGCACAGCCCGAACACGGCGTTGAGGAAGGCTGCGACGAACGCTGCAGCGGCGGCGGCAGGGACTCCCCAGGGAACGCCGACGAGGAACAGAAGGATGCCGATCGCGGTGACGAACAGTCCCACCCCCTGGGCAAAGCGCGGCGGGCGCGGGTCTTCGAGCTCGCTGGGCGGAGCCAGACGGGGCTGGATGAGGGCGCGATACAGGGCGCCCCACGGGGCGGTGCGCGGCGCCACGACGCCCCACAGGAACAGCAGGGCGATCACGGCCAGCAGCACG
>NZ_JASBSF010000171.1 GCF_030149085.1 Microbacterium sp.
GTCGGGTCTTGCACGATCGACCACGTCGGCAGGGTCACGATGCGGTCGGTGAGGTCGAACCCGAACGGGCAGGCGGTGGGCTGCAGGACCTCCTGCTGCGTGCACTCGTCGAGGAAGGCATCCACTTTCTCTTGCACGAGGGTGACGAACTCGTCGGATGCCGTCGCGGTGACCGTGACCGGGACACTTGTGAACGGGACGTCGGAGAGCATCGCAACTCCCGGCGAGGTCGCGGTGGGGGTGTCGACGGTCACCGAGTAGATGCCGGGTGAGAACACGAGCAGGGGAATCGACGCTGACAGGTCGGCGGCGACTCCGTCGGGCGAGACCTGCCGCTTGTCCACGCTGAAGCCGTTCACCGCGAACTCCGCCGATCCGTTGACGGTGAGATCCATGACCGCGATGGGGCTCTGCGCGAACTCCCAGCGCGGGAAGATCCCGATCATGCCGTCCTGTACCACCGAGAACGTCGTGGATGCGTCGTGGCCGCCCGCGGAGTACGCGAGGGTCACCGCGACGGTGTCGCCGCTTCTCGTTTCAGACACGACACGGATGTCGCTGAGATCGCCGAGCGCGCTGGAGCGAAGGAAGTCCTCGGAAGCGTTGGCGGGGAGCCCGGCGGCCTCCAGGTCGGCTGACGAGACCGCGACCCCCGGCACGGCAAGCGCCTGGGTGGCATTGCCGTCAGCGAGCAGGTTTGCGTAGCGCACCACGAAGGCCGACGGGCTGTAGAACTGCGCGTAGAGGGTCGCTCCCGCGGCGATGAACGCGGCGATCAGCAGTAGGCCGACCGCCGAGAGGATGATGAGGTCGCCGGTGAGTGAGCGGCGCGCGTCCCGGCGGCCGCGGCGAGACTTGCGCTGCGCGGCGCCTGTCGCGAGTGGCGTCTCTGGCGCGATGGCAGCACCGCCCGACGCGTTCTCCCCCGTGGTGCTCACGGCACCAGTCTAGGAACGACGTGCTGTGAGGACGCCCTGCCGCGGCGCGCGCTGGGTAGCATGGCCCGGTGCAGGCGCCCGAACTCTCCGCAGAGCAAGAGGCGCTGTTCCGACTCATCGAGGACACGCGCGACCACGTGTTCGTGACCGGTCGGGCCGGAACCGGCAAGTCGACGCTCCTGCAGCACCTGTCCTACCGGACCAGCAAACAGATCGCCGTCTGTGCACCCACCGGTGTCGCTGCCCTCAACGTCGAAGGCCAGACGATCCACTCTCTGCTGCGCTTGCCGATCGGTTTGATCGCGGACGCCGACCTCGAGCATCCGGATGCCACCCGCAAGCTGCTGAACGCCATCGACACCCTCGTGATCGACGAGATCTCGATGGTCAACGCCGACGTCATGGACGCCATCGATCGTTCCCTTCGGGAGGCACGAGGTCGGCGTGCCGAGCCGTTCGGTGGAGTGCAGATCGTCATGTTCGGGGATCCGTACCAGCTCGCGCCGGTGCCGCCACGACATGGCGACGAGCAGCGGTACATCCGCGATCACTACCGGTCGTTCTGGTTCTTCGATGCGCGGGTGTGGGCGGGGTCGGACGCGGCGCTTCCCGGATCGGAGGGGTCGTCGCTGCTGGATCTCGGGCGGTACGGCGCATCGCTCCAGATCCGCGAGCTCACCGAGATCCACCGGCAATCCGATCCGGAGTTCCGCCGGATGCTGGGAGCCGTACGCCACGGTCGGGTCACCGCCGACATCGCCCAGGTGCTCAACGACACTGGCGCTCGCACCCCGCCGGTGGGTGGGGCCGACGAACCTCCGATCATCACGCTTGCCACACGCAACGACATCGTCACCCGCATCAACCGTGCTCACCTGGATGCGCTGCCGGGTGCGACTCAGACGGCGCACGCCGAGATCAGCGGTGACTTCGGACGTGGGGATGCCGCGTATCCCGCCGACGCGGAACTGCAGCTCAAGGTGGGTGCTCAGGTCATGTTCTTGCGCAACGACGTGTCGACATTCGGCCAGCCGCCTCGGTGGGTGAACGGCACCATCGGAACCGTGACGCGGATCGCCGGCGGCACGGTGCGCGTGGAGGTCGATGGTGAACAGATGGATGTCGAGCCCGCCGTCTGGGAAAGGTTCCGGTACGCGTACAACTCGTCGACGCGGTCGATCTCGCGCGAGATCGTGGCGGAGTTCACCCAGTTCCCGCTGCGCCTGGCGTGGGCGGTGACGATTCACAAGTCGCAGGGGAAGACGTACGACAGAGCCATCATCGACCTGGGCTCGGGTGCTTTCGCGCCCGGCCAGACCTACGTGGCGCTGAGCCGCCTGACCTCGCTTGACGGGCTCTACCTGACGCGCCCGTTGCGGCCCCGTGACATCCGGGTCGACCCCGATGTGCAGCGGTTCATGGCTGCCGTCCGCGGGCGAGCCTGAGGATCGCTCAGGCGATCTCGGCGATGCGGCCCGAGGCCTTGGCTGAGGCAAGGTCGACGAAGACGTCGGTGTTGAACTGGTAGGCGCGCAGCACTTCGTCAATGACGCGCTCCTGTTCATCCGCGTCCCAGGGGGCGGCATCCAGTTGCTCGCGGTACACGTCCTTGAAGGCCCGCGGGTCGGCGATGTCGTCGAAAACGTAGAACCCGATCCCGTTGGTCTCAAACCCGAACTGCCGTGCCATGAGCTTGCCGATGAACTGCCCGCCCGAGAGGTCCCCCAGGTAGCGGGTGTAGTGGTGGGCGACGAATCCGCCGGCCCACGTCGAGCCGACCTCGTTGATCCGGTCGACGTAGCGCTGGGTGCTCGGGAGCGGAGCGATCCGCTCGCGCCAGTCCGGTCCGATGAGGAACTCGAGGTCGGCCTCCAGTGCGGGGAGGCGGGTGAGCTTGTCGCTGATGAACGGGGCCGCAACGGGGTCGTTGCGCATCACGTCGGCGGCGCGCTCGATCGCGTCGTACATGAACCAGTGCTGGGCGACAAGCGCGATGTAGTCCTCGCGCGTGCCCTCGCCCTTCATCAGATCGCTCATGAAGCCGGCGTGTTCACTGCCCGAGTGGGCGGTGCTCGAGCGCTCGCGCAGGGCCGTCGAGAACGGGGTCACGGGTGTCATGCGCACCAGTGTACCTTCAGGTAAGCCGAACCTTACAAGACCAAAGTCCCGATGGTGCGAGAGTCGGCGCCGCTCACTCGTGCGGACGAGGCTCGATCCCGAGACGCTCGCACGCCGCGTCATAGAGCTTCACGATCTCGGCTCGGATCTGGGGCCGTTCTGTGATGCTGCCGCCGGGCCACGGAACAGCCACGGTCACTGTCGTGCCGTCGCCGAGCTCGGCATCCCACACCCCGCCGTCGCCATCGAGATCGGACATGACCGCGCCGACGGCATCCGTCTGTCCGAACGCCCGCACGATCAGGAGGTTGTCGCCACCGTGGTCGCCGTTCATGTGGGCGAGGACGCCGGTGCGGATGCTGTCGTCGAAGCGATACGTCATGGTGCCAGCGTAGGGCCGTGATCATTGCGTGATGTTGATGTGTTTGAATGCTGAATGCACGAACAACGGGGGTTGGGTATGGGTGCGACGATCCTCAGGCGGCGTTGGAGCGCCCTCGGGATCGCGACGGTTGCCCTCGCGACGATGCTCGTTGGGTGTGCTCCCACCGGAACCGTCGAGATCGACGTGCCGGCTCAGGTGGAGGGAGATTTCCCCGCCGAGACCCAGTCGCAACTGGATGCTGCGCTGGCCGAAGCGATGGCCGCGACCGGATCCTCGGGTGCCATTGTGGGAGTCTGGGCGCCGTGGAGCGGCTCGTGGGTCGCCGGTGTGGGAACCCAGTCTCCGACAAGCTCGCAGGCTGTCACTTCCGACATGGAGTTCCGCGCATCCCGCGTGACGCGGGCCATGACGTGCGATGTTCTCTACGCGCTTGTCGACCGCGAGGTCGTTGCCCTGGATGACAACGTCTCGGAGTATGTCGTCGGCGCGTCGGGACTGGAAGACGTGACCTTGGGCCAGCTCTGCGACAGCACGTCGGGCATCGGGGCATCGGCGCCGTCGCTGTGGAACGACTGGCTCAAGACCCCGAACCGCCAGTGGCCTCCGCTCGAGCTCGCGGCCTATGGCATGGGACGTGAGCGAACAAGCAGTCCGGGCGCCGCTTTCGTCGACTCGGATGCCGGATACTTCCTGCTGGGGGTGGCCTTGGAGGCGGCGACGGCAACGTCTCTGCCCGAGCTGTTCGAGCAGTACGTCACGGCTCCTCTCGGCCTCGATTCCACGTGGCTTCCGGGCGCCGCCCCGGCAACGCCCGCCGGTGATACCGGTGGCTCGTCGCTGCAGGGCAACAACTCGCTGCCGGGCGAGGACGGGCAGCTACTGTGCACTGATCCCGTCGACATCACGGAGCTATCCGCCAGCATCGGCTTCGCCGACTCCGGTGCCGTCTCGACGATCGCCGATCTCGGTCGCTATGCGCAGGCTCTTGCCACCGGCGCGCTGCTCGGGGATGACCAGACGCGGTTCGACAGTCCTCGCGAGGCCTACCCGGGCGCACCGACCTGGTACACCTACGACGGCGGAGCGTTCGCCGCTGGAGGTCTGATCGGTCAGCACGGCGCGATTCCCGGCTACCTCACGGCTGCGTACGCTGACCCCGATACCGGGATGACGGTTGCCGTCGTCTTGAACAACTCAGCCGCACCCGCGGGGATCGCTGCAAATCTCGCGTGGGAACTCGCTGCGATCGCCTCGAAGGCCCCCGCTGCGGCCGGCCAGACAGCGCCCGCGGCGGGCCTGCCCTGGACCGCCGAACAGCAAGCCGAAGCCATCCGCGGTGCGGCGGTCTGTCCGCTGCCTCAGCAGTGAACCCGGAACCGCGGTGAGCGCTCCGCGCGCGGCAGCCCTGTCTTCGCCGCCGTTCGCGGTCGGAATGGTCGTCACGGGTCTGGTGTGTCAGGAGCTCGGTGCCTCCCTCGCCGTTTTGCTCTTCCCCGCGCTGGGGCCCCTCGGAATCGTGTTCCTGCGTCTCGGTTTCTCGGCCGTCATCCTCATGGTCATCGCCCGGCCCCGCCTTCGCGGTCACACCCCGACAGCCTGGCGCTCGGTCGTCGGCTTCGGGCTGGTACTCGCGCTGATGAACTGCCTGTTCTACCTGGCGCTCGCGCGGCTTCCCCTCGGCGTCACGGTCACCATTGAGGTGCTCGGACCGCTTGTGCTCTCGGTGATCGCCG
>NZ_JASBSF010000403.1 GCF_030149085.1 Microbacterium sp.
CACGACGACGTGCTCTCCATCCGTCACGTCGCCACCGACGGCACCGTCACGGTGCTCAAGGAGGGACTGAAGGTCCTTCCGCGCGAGATCATCGATGCGACCTTCCTTTCGGCATCCGCCCTCGATGCCTTCCTTGCCGAAACGTTGGCCGAGGCATCCGCGGAGGACGTGCTGTACTCCGTGCACCTGAAGGCCACGATGATGAAGGTCAGCGACCCGATCATCTTCGGTCATGTCGTGAAGACCTACTTCGCGGATGTCTTCGAGCGCTACGGCGACAAGCTCGCGGCAGCGGGCCTCACACCGAACAACGGACTCGGGTCGATCCTCGCGGGTCTGCCGTCGGTCGAGGGTGGCGACGAGATCGCTGCGGCGATCGACGCCGACCTGGAGCGCGGCCCCCGGCTCTCGTACGTCAACTCCGACAAGGGCATCACGAACCTGCACGTTCCCTCGGACGTCATCGTCGATGCATCCATGCCTGCCCTGGTCCGCAACGGCGGCAAGCTCTGGGGAGTCGACGGCGGTGAGGATGACACGCTCGCCGTGATCCCGGACTCCTCCTACGCCGGCGTCTACCAGGCCGTGATCGATGACGTCATCGCGAACGGCCCGCTCGACCCCACGACCATCGGCACGGTTCCCAACGTCGGCCTCATGGCACAGGCCGCCGAAGAGTACGGCAGCCACGACAAGACGTTCGAGATCGCCGCACCGGGCGTGGTTCAGGTGCTGGACTCGTCGGGTGAGGTGCTGCTCGAGCACGAGGTCGGCGCGGGCGACATCTGGCGCGCGACGCAGACCAAGCACATCGCGGTCATGGATTGGGTCAAGCTCGCCGTCACCCGTGCCCGCGCGACCGGTGTTCCTGCCGTGTTCTGGCTCGACGTGAACCGCTCGCACGACGCCCAGCTGATCGCCAAGGTGCACCAGGGGCTCGCGCTGCTCGATACCAAGGGCGTGCAGATCAGCATCCTCTCGCCCGAGGAAGCGACCCGGTACACCCTCGCGCGCATGCGCCACGGCCTGGACACGATCTCGGTCACCGGCAACGTGCTGCGCGATTACCTCACCGACCTGTTCCCGATCCTCGAGGTTGGCACGAGCGCCAAGATGCTCTCGATCGTGCCGCTGCTTGCCGGCGGTGGGCTGTTCGAGACGGGTGCGGGTGGTTCTGCCCCGAAGCACGTGCAGCAGCTGCTGAGCGAGAACTACCTGCGCTGGGATTCGCTCGGCGAGTTCTTCGCGCTCGCGGCATCCCTCGAGCACCTCGCCGACACGACCGGCAACGCGCGGGCCAAGATCCTCGCCGACACACTGGATGCCGCCACGGGCACCTTCCTCGAGAACGACAAGTCTCCGGGTCGTGCGCTGGGCACCATCGACAACCGCGGCAGCCACTTCTACCTCGCCCTCTACTGGGTGCAGGAGCTGGCCAAGCAGACAGAGGATGCCGAACTTGCGGCGATCTTCGCGCCGGTTGCCGAGAAGCTCACTGCTGAGGAGGCGACGATCGTCGCGGAGCTCAACGGAGCGCAGGGGTCGCCGGTCGAGATCGGTGGCTACTACCGCCCGAACGGCGAACTCGTCGACGAGGTCATGCGACCCTCGGCGACCTTCAACGCCGTCATCGACGCGCTGCGCTGATCTCTTCTCGATTCGGGCCGCTTCCGCTTCCGCGGGGCGGCCTGAGTCGTTTCCGGGCGTGCCGAACGCAGGAAGAATCGGGGTTCGGGTGTGATCCGCCGGGGTTGGTCTGGCGTTTCTCCTGCAATCGGCTCAGCTGTGCGGCCCGCCGCCGGGGAGCGGGTCCGGGGCTATGCGCGAGCCGACCAGGTCAGGGGCGCGAGCGGGTGATCGGCGGGGAGGTCGATGAGGCCCTCGACGCCGTCGATGCCGATCCCGGCGGGCTCGACGACCCGGGCATCGGGCCGCTCGGCCACCAGTGCCCGCGTGAACTCGTCGCGGAGCGCCTCGGAACGGAAGACGCCGCCGATCGCGCAGACAGCCGGCTCAGCCTCGACACGCCGCAGCGCCGTCAGAGCGCTCTCGGCCAGCAGATCGCCAGCGCGGCGCAGGATGTCGAGAGCTACCGCATCGCCGACTGCGCCTGCGCGTGCGACCTCAGCCGCGAAGGATGCCACGACACTGACCCGAGCGGGATCGGCCTGCAACTCGATGTAGGCCTGTTCGAGGTCGGGCCAGCGGTCGCGGACGACACCGGTGAGCGCGGTCGCGGCGCCCCGGCCGTCGTGGTCGCGCATGGCGGCGACCAGCGCTTCACGGCCGAGCCAGAAGCCGCTGCCGGCGTCGCCCATGAGGTAACCCCAGCCGTCGACGCGCGTGGCGCCGCTCGGGCCGACTCCCAGAGTCACGACACCCGTCCCGGCGGCCACAACGGCACCGTGGGCTATGCCACGGGCCCCGAGGTACGAGGTTGTCGCATCGTGCGCGATGACCGCGTGCGCGGCCCCGGCGCTGCGCGCCAGCGCTGCGAGGGCGTCCGGAGTCGTCTCCCCGTCGGTGAGCCCGGAGATCCCCGCGGCAAGGTGGCGGATGTCGAGTTCGAACTCGTCGGCGATCTGTCGTGCTGCCACACTGATCTGCGGGAGCACCGGCTGGTCGGTGCGAACGCCGGGCAGCAGGGCCTCACCGACGGATTGGTCAGTGCGCACGCGCACCTTCATGCCGGTCTGGCCGGCGTCGATCGCGACGACGGCAGCGGTGCGAGAGCTCACTGGATGCCCAGTTCAGCGAGGAACGCGGCCTGCTGGGTCCACTGGTGCGCACCGCCGCCCTCGTGGTCGTTGAACTCGTAGGCCACGATGCGCTTGGTTTCGTGAGCGAACGCGTTGAAGGCCGCATACACCGTCGAGGGTGGGCAGGTGAAGTCCATGAGTGCGACCGAGAAGAGCCCCGGTGCACTCGCACGGCGTGCCATCAAGACGCCGTCGAAGTAGCTGAGCGTCGCGAAGGTGCGTTCGCGGGCGTTCCGGTGCACGCTCAGGTACCGGACGAGCTCCTGATAGGGCTCGCGATCGGTCAGCCCGACGGCGCGGGAGAAGTGGCAGAGGAAGGGCACGTCGGGCATGACGGCGACGAGCCCCTCCGAGAGTGCGCCCGCGGCCAGGGCGATGCCGCCGCCCTGGCTTCCCCCGGTGACTGCCACACGAGCCGCATCGATCTCGGGAAGAGCACGGATGGCGTCGACCGCGCGGACGGCATCGGTGAACACCCGGCGGTAGTAGTAGTCGGCGGGGTCTTGGATGCCGCGGGTCATGTATCCGTTGGTGGCTGCCCCGGTGCCGTGCGGGTCGGGAGTCCCTCCGCCCGCCCCCCATGTCGAGCCCTGGCCGCGCGTGTCCATGATGAGGTGCGCGTAGCCGGCTGATGACCACGCGAGGCGCTCGGAGGGGAGGCCGCGTCCGCCTCCGTAGCCGATGTATTCGACCACCGCGGGAAGCGGCTCGGTCGCGCCGGTCGGCAGCAGCAGCCAGGCCTTGATCGGGTCACCGCCGAAACCCGCGAACGAGACATCGAGCACGTCGACTGACCGCAGCGCCGAATCGACAGGAGTGAGGCGCGGTTCCCATCCCGCGAGGCGAGACTCCTCGATCGTGGCGTTCCAGAAGGCATCGAAATCCGACGGCTCGCTGATCTGCGGGGCATACGCCTCGAGCTCAGTGGGGGAGAGGTCGAAGTAGGGCACGCGTGTTCCTTTCCTCGGGCGGGGGATCGCCCATCGCATGTTACGGCTCTTGCCGCGCAGGCGTGGGCTGGAAGGCCCGGGGAAAGCCGAGGTTGCGCCGTCGGACGGATGTAACGGTTTTGTAAACTGTCCGTCCAAATCCGGGAACCCGCTTGCAGTTCTTTTGTTCGTAAGGTCTACTAACAAACATGACTGCATCGGAAGTGCAGCGCGGCTCTTCCACGGGGCCTGCGCACACCCAGACGGCCCCAGGCGCCTCGGACGCGGTGCCGCGCCGCGGTCTTCGCCGGGTGAAGGTGCTTCCTGAGCACGCCCGCGCGCACAACCGCTCACTCGTTCTCCAGACACTGTTCCATGACGGCGCGATGAGCCGAGCTGACCTCTCCCGGGAGACGGGGCTGACGCGCGTCACGATCTCCGACCTCGTCGCCGAACTCATCGGCGACGGCTTGGTCGCCGAACTCGGCATCCGCGAAGCTTCTGGTCCGGGCAAGCCCGCGATGGTCGTCGATCTTGACCGCGCAGGTCACCGGATCCTCGGTATGGACCTCTCTGGTCCCGACAGGTTCCTCGGCGCCATCCTGACCCTTGACGGCGACATCGTCGCCCGTCACGAGATCCCGGCCCCGCGCGGGGCGGAGGATGCGCGGGATGCCGTGATCGAGCTGGCTCGGCGCCTCGTCGCCGATGCCCACGCGCCGATCCTGGGGATCGGCGTCGGGTCACCCGGTGTCGTCGACAACGACG
Source organism: Microbacterium sp. (assembly GCF_030149085.1). Taxonomy (GTDB): domain Bacteria; phylum Actinomycetota; class Actinomycetes; order Actinomycetales; family Microbacteriaceae; genus Microbacterium. The sequence continues at coordinate 4,457 of NZ_JASBSF010000403.1, forward strand.
GTGTCGTGCTCAGTGCTCCCGGTCTCGGCTGGACGCAGTTGCCGCTTCGCAGCATCCTCGAGGACGCGCTCGCTCTGCCGGTTCTCGTGGCAAACGACGCGAATGCCGCCGTCCTCGCCGAGTACACGTTCGGTGGTGCGGGAGACGACGTCGTGCTCGTGAAGGTCGGACGCGGCGTCGGGTCGGGACTGATCTCGGCTGGCCAGCCCATGCGCGGTGCGCACTTCGCTGCGGGTGAGATCGGACACGTCACCGTCGGTACCGACGGCGGCCCACAGTGCGCGTGCGGCAAAGTCGGATGCCTCGAGGCATGGCTGTCGGTACCCGCGCTGACCGCACGCATGGCCGAGGCCGAGACACCCGGCGACCGCGAGCAGCAGCTGCGCGATGCCGGTGAACGCCTGGGCATTGCGCTCGCCCCGATCGTCGGCGCCCTCGACGTGTCGGAGATCGTGCTCTCGGGCCCCGACGAACTTCTCGCCGGTCCTCTCGCAGAGGCAACGGTCGAGACGATCCGCACCCGCACGCTCGCCCGGTTCCATGACGGCGTGCGCGTTCGGATGACGGCGCAAGGCCAGGACATCGTCCTGCGCGGCGCAGCCGTCATGGTCCTGTCAGGCCAGCTCGGGGTGTCGTGACCGTCGCCCCAACAATTCCCCCCACCGGATAGGTCGCCCGACCTCTTCCGAAACCAAGAGAAACACGAAGGAAGACACCATGAACAGAAAGCTCGGAGCCGTCGCCCTCGTCGGTGCCTCAGCTGTGGTCCTCGCCGGCTGTGCCGGCGGTGGCACCCCGAACGACACCCCCGAAGCAGCGGAACTGCGCGTCTGGTTGGTCGGCGCCGATACCCCGCAGGAGGCCCGCGACTACCTCGTGACGACCTTCGAAGACGAGAACCCCGGCAGCACCCTGGTCATCGAAGAGCAGCAGTGGACCGGGCTGGTCGACAAACTCACGACGAGCTTGTCCAGCAACGACAGCCCCGACATCGTCGAGATGGGTAACACGCAGGCTCCCGCTTTCACCTCCAGCGGTGCGCTGCTCAGCCTGTCCGACATCGAGGATCAGCTTGGCGGCTCGGACCTCCTCCCGGGCTTCGTCCAGGCCGGCAGCTGGGATGACACCCTCTACGCCGCCCCGTACTACTCGGGTTCGCGCGTCGTGTTCTACAACACGGCCATGTACGAGCAGGCTGGCGTTGCCGTGCCCACCACGCTCGACGAGTACGTCTCCAACGGGGTCGCCCTCGCGACCGCGCTGCCGGGCGTCTCGGGTGTCTACTTCCCCGGCAAGGACTGGTACAACGCGCTGCCCTTCATCTGGGAGAACGGTGGCGAGATCGCCGTACAGGGCAGCGACGGCACATGGGAGGCGCAGCTGTCGAGCCCCGAATCGCAGGCCGGGCTCGCGCAGGTGCAGGAGCTCATGACGAAGGCATCCTTGGCTCCGAAGGACGGCGATGAGGCTGAGGGCTGGGTGCCGTTCCGCACCGAGCAGTCGGCGACCTACTCGGCGCCGAGCTGGGCGTACTGGTCGATCATCGCGGATGAGGACCAGGCGGCGACTCCCGTGGCCGACATCACCGGCTACTTCGCGCTGCCGGGCACGGAGGGCGGGGCCGCTCAGGTCTTCGCGGGCGGCTCGAACGTCGGTATCTCGGCGAAGTCGCAGAACCCGGAGCTGGCGAAGTCGGCGCTGGAAATCATGCTTTCGGATGAGTACCAGACCATCCTCGCCGGTGCCGGGCTCGTGCCGGCGAAGGTCTCGCTCGGCGACAAGGTAGCTGCCGCAACGCCGGAGCTTGCTGCCGTCATCGCCGAGGCTGCGGCCAACGCGAAGCTCACCCCGGCATCGCCGAACTGGGCTGATGTCGAAGCTCAGGGCATCATGCAGGACCTGTTTGTGAACATTGCGAACGGCGGCGACATCGCGACGCTCGCAACCGACGCCGACGCGAAGATCACCGACATCCTCAACGGCTGACACCTCGAGCGGGGACGCTCTGCACCGTCAGGGCGTCCCCGCTCCGTGTCTCCCGCTCTCTGTCACTGGCTCTCTGTCAAAGGACTTTGCATGACCACCGTCACCGCACCCGCCGCCTCGGCGTCGCCGGAGACAGCGGGTCCCGA
>NZ_JASBSF010000405.1 GCF_030149085.1 Microbacterium sp.
CAAGAGTGCTCATCGATGTTTCACGTGAAACATGCACTTACGCGCGACGGATGACGGTGTGCCGATCGGCGCCCTCGCCGTACGACTCCGAAACCAGGCCACGCTCAGCAACGAGGTCGTGGATGAGCTTGCGCTCGTAGCTGGACATCGGCGGGAGTGAGGCCTGCGATGCTCCTTCGTCCAACCGAGCTACGGCGCGATCGACGAGAGTGTCGAGCTCTCGCTGCCGGGTGTCGCGCGACCCACCGATGTCCAGGATCAAGCGGGAGAAACGGCCCGTCTGATTCTGGACCGCGATGCGGGTGAGTTCCTGCAGCGCCTGCACGGTCATCGGGTCGGAGAGAGCGCCGAGGCCCGCGGCTCCTTCTCCACCGTCCCGTTCGATCGACACGTAGGCACGACCGTTGCGGACGTCCAATGCGAGGTCGCCGTCGATATCCGCGATATCGAGAAGGCCTTCTAGGAAATCAGCGGCGACGTCGCCTTCCTGCTCCAGCTCCTCGATGGTCGCCTCCGCGCGAGACGAAGCGGTGTCGGGGGTCGTTGTCATCTCCACCCTCATATTCCTAGTTGTTCGGTTCCGGGGTGGGTGATGAGCCCTCCGCCGCACTGCCTGGGGGACGCTGGTTCTGCGGCCGGGAATTGGTCCCGCCGGTCGGCCGCTGACCTTGCTTCTTCGCGCGCTGCTTGCTCATCGGCTGCTCACGCTTCGGAGCTTGAGCCTTCGCCTTCTCGGCCTCTTCCAGCAGTCGCTGCTGCTCGGCGAGGTACTTGTCCATCGGAACGACCTTGCCGCTGGAGTCGATCGCCTTGCCCTTCCGAGCCAGGCGCTCCTCGCGCTGCTTCGCCGCCTCAGAGCCGGGGGTCGGCATCTCGCGGATGACGATGAACTGCTGAACCATCGTCCAGATGTTGCTCGTGAACCAGTACAGAACGACACCCAGCGGGAAGAAGACGCCCGAGAAGACGAACGCGAACGGCAGGACGAACAGCATGATGCGCTGCATCTGGTACGCCTGGCCAGTCTTGGCCTCGGGGGAGAGGTTCTTCGAGATGATCTGCAGCTGGGTGAAGAACTGCGACGCGATCATCAGGACCACAAGCACCACGAGGATCATCACGGCCGGCGTGTTACCGGTGTTCCACGCGTCGATCAGCGTCTCGTGAAGGGATGCCACGCCGAACAGCGACGCGTCGTAGAACTGCTTCGTGAGTTCGGGACTGAGAACTCCAACGCCACCGAGTCCGAGCTCGGCGTTCACCTTGACACTGCTGAGCACCGAATACAGGGAGAAGAAGACCGGCATCTGCACGAGCAGGGGCAAACATCCCGACACCGGGCTCGTTCCGTGCTTCTTGTAGAGCGCCATCGTCTCGCGGCTCATGGCCTCGCGCGAGAGCTGGTCCTTCTTGCCGCGGTACTTGTCTTGGATCTTGCGCAGCTCGGGAGCGATCTCCATCATCTTGCGCTGTGACTTGATCTGCTTCACAAACAGCGGGATGAGCGCGGCGCGCACGACCACGACGAGTCCGACGATCGCGAGTACCCAGGTGATGCCGTCGGCCGGTGGCAGTCCGATCGCAGTGAAGAGCCAATGCCACGCGACGAGGATGAGTTCGACGACCCACTTCAGCGGCCACAGAATGATCGCGAACAGGTCGAAGCCGCCTCCAGCCGCCGCGGTGGGGGACGGGGAGGGTGTCGCACTGGCGAGGAGATCCAGCAAGGATCAGTCCTTTCTGCGTGGCACGACGAACCCGTGCCGGGTGAGATCGAATCGGAAGTGCTCGTGGGGCGGAACGTCATCGACGCCACCCTCGGCCCACGGGTGGCATCGGCTCAGCCGTGCCGCAGCAAGCGCCGATCCTTTGAGAGCGCCGTGCTGTTGTACTGCACCCACGGCATAGGCCGAGCACGAGGGATAGTACCGGCACACGTCGCCGTACAGGTGGGAAATCGTCGCGCGGTACCCGTGGAGCACCGCGAGCACAGCGTTACGAGGAACAAGCGGGAGCGCACGCGCCGCGTCGACAGCGTCGAGGTGAGCATGGCCGAGCGCGTACGAGGGCAACTCACTCATCGGTGCTCTCCCGTGAGGCAACGCCTGACCTCGCCCGCGAGGACCTCGTACGGTGCGTCGGCTGCGGCGGGCAAGGCACGGATGACGACCTGCGAGCCGGGGCGAATCTCGTCCACGAGACCCGCGCTGATCGCCTTCAGCCGGCGGCGCACCGTATTGCGGGTGACAGCAGAACCCACCTGCTTACTGACGATGAACCCGAACCGCGACGGAGTGGCATCCACCGAAACCGCCGTGTAGCTCATGAGATGCGCGCCCACACACCTGCGACCCCGGCGGACGACGGAACGATAGTCCGCGCCCCGGGTGATCCGGTGGGCGCGCGCAAGCACTGTGAGGTCAGGCCGAAAGTTCGCTGCGACCCTTGGCGCGGCGAGCCGAGAGGATGGCACGGCCGGCGCGGGTGCGCATGCGGGCGCGGAAGCCGTGCTTCTTGGCGCGGCGGCGGTTGTTGGGCTGGAACGTACGCTTGCTCATGAGATCACTTCCGGATGAGGTGTCGCCGGGATGCTCACACCGGGACGATGAATCGGGGACTGCCGCGAGGGCACAAGTCAACCGACTAAGGGTACGTCGCGCAGCGCTCGAACTCAAACCGAGTGGAGGCGAAGGGACATTATCCCCAGCGTCATCCACCATCTGGAGACGACACGCGCATGGCGTCTACAGTTGATTTTGCGCTGACGGATGCCGCTGACTACCGTTGCTCCGAAAGTTATCCACAGCCGGGGACGGGCTCGCCGCACCGATGCCGCTGAACCCTGAGGGGGGCCATGTCGACCCACGAGATTCCGGATGTTCCGGTCTGGACCGCCGCGCTGGAAATCATGCGTGGAGACGATCGGATCACCCCGCAGCTGGAGGGGTTCCTCAATCTCGCGGTAGCTCAGGGCGTCATGAGTGGCACCCTCTACCTCGATGTGCCGAACGAACTGACCGCCGCGCAGATCAATAAGAGGATGCGCGCGCCGATCCTCGAGGCGCTCGCACACGCCGAAGATGGCAGTGGTGAGAGCGTGTCGGCGTTCCGCGTCGTCGTGAACCCAGACCTGGCCGAGTCTCACCTGACTGCGATCCTGCCGTTGGCGGCGCCACCCGCGGCATCCATGCACCGCGCTGCCGACGAACCCGTCGAATCCACGAGCACCTCCTCACGCACCGACACGCGCTTGAACCCGAAGTACACCTTCGACAACTTCGTCATCGGCCAGTCCAACCGGTTCGCCCACGCAGCGGCAGTCGCCGTCGCGGAAGCTCCCGCGAAGGCGTACAACCCGCTGTTCATCTATGGCGACTCAGGGCTCGGCAAGACCCACCTCCTGCACGCAATCGGCGACTACGCGATCAGCCTCTATGCCGGCATCAAGGTTCGGTACGTCTCGAGCGAAGAGTTCACGAACGACTTCATCAACTCGATCGCCAACAACCGCGGCGCTGCCTTCCAGGCTCGGTACCGGGATGTCGACATCCTGCTCATCGATGACATCCAGTTCCTGCAGGGCCGCGCCGAAACCCAGGAAGCCTTCTTCCACACCTTCAATCAACTCCACGATCACGACAAGCAAGTGGTGATCACCAGTGACGTGCCACCCAAGCACCTGACCGGATTCGAAGATCGGATGCGGAGCCGGTTCGAGTGGGGGCTCATCACAGACGTTCAAGCACCAGACCTCGAAACCCGCATCGCGATCCTGCGCAAGAAGGCGCAGAGCGAGCGGCTCCACATTCCCGACGACGTGCTGGAGTACATCGCCACCGCGGTCTCGTCGAACATCCGTGAACTCGAGGGCGCGCTCATCCGGGTGTCGGCCTTTGCCAGCTTGAATCGCTCGAGCCTGGATATTTCGCTTGCCCAAACCGTGCTGCGCGACATCATCGATCAAGATGACGCCAACGTCGTCTCGCCGACCGACATCATCGCGGCCACCGCCACCTACTTCAAGCTCTCGGTCGATGACCTGTACGGATCGAGCCGCTCGCAGGCAGTCGCCACCGCTCGACAGATCGCCATGTATCTGTGCCGCGAACGCACGAGTCTTTCGCTCCCCAAGATCGGTCAACTCTTCGGAAACCGCGACCACACGACGGTCATGTACGCGTACAAGAAGATCAGCGACCTCATGAAGGAGCGGCGCTCGATCTACAACCAGGTCTCCGAGATCACCGCTCAGCTCGGTCGAAACGGACGCTGAGGCCTCTTCTCGCGCGCGCCATCCGGGTCTCATAGGAGGCTCATGGATTCTCACTTGACACCGCGCCGTCGCTGACACAAAAATACGCGTTCCCCACAGTGTGGATAACTTGTGGATAAGTGTGGAAGCAGCACGCTCAGCTGTGAGTGAAGCTTCCGTGACCTGTGGAACACGAGCGTGAGATGTGAGTTCCAGCGCGAGGCTTCACACGACTCATCCGCAGCCCCTCCACAAATGACACGAATGTGGTTTCGGCTCGGCGCAAGGGATCGCACGATTCATCCACAGTTCCCACAGGTGTTAACACCATGACAAAGAACTTCTTGAATGAATCCGGTTCGATGACCTTGAGTGCGAGCGTGCACTTCGGGCGTAAGCGCCCGTGGATCTCTTGAGGTCACAAGACATGTGGGCACTAGCATGGGAGAGCCCAACCGGATCGAGGGAGCGCACGTGAGGTTCGAAGTAAACCGCGATGTGTTCAGCGAGGCTGTGTCGTTCGTCGTCAAGCTGCTGCCACAACGCAACCCGCAGCCGATCCTCGCGGGCATCCTGATCGAGGCCAGCGCAGACGGCCTCTCGCTCTCGGCCTTCGACTACGAGGCATCGGCGCGAACCCTCATCGAGGCGACTGTCGATGACCCGGGCACGATCCTCGTCCACGGACGACTGCTGTCCGAGATCGCGAACCGACTGCCGAACGCTCCGGTCACCGTCCGCGTCGACGATGACGGCGGCATCCTGCTCACCTGCGGGTCAGCGACCTTCACGCTGGCATCCATGCCGGTTGCTGAGTACCCCGCGATTCCCGAAGTCACCGGCGAGTCGGGTCTCGTCCCCGCCGAAGACTTCGCAACCGCAATCGCCCAGGTCGCCTTCGCCGCATCACGCGACGATGTCACGCCGGTTCTCACCGGTGTTCAGCTCGAAGTCTCGGGTAACCGCCTGAGCCTCGTTGCCACCGACCGTTATCGTGTCGCCCTGCGAGAAATTCCGTGGGATCCCGCTGGAGGAGCATCCGAAGAGGGCGCGACGGCACTCGTTCCCGCGCGCACTCTCACCGAGGTCGGCAAGACTTTCGCGCACTCGGGGCAGATCTCCATCGCGTTCTCGGGTAGTGGCGATCGCGAGATTATCGCGTTCACCGCGGGCAACAAGACCGTCACGTCGCTGCTGATCAAGGGCAACTTCCCGCCGGTGCGCAGGCTCTTCCCGGAGCAGACCGAACATCACGCCGTCGTAAGCACCTCGGAGTTCGCCGAAGCGGTCCGGCGTGTGTCGCTGGTCCTGGACCGGTCGGCACCGCTGCGGTTCACGTTCACCGCAGAGGGTGTGTCGATGGATGCCGCCGGCACTGAACAGGCGCGGGCTACCGAGTCTGTCGATGCGACGCTGAGCGGTGACGATGTCACGCTGGGCCTCAACCCCCAGTACCTGCTCGAGGCGCTCGGTGCAGTTCGCAGCGAGTTCGCACGGGTCACCTTCACCTCCAGCGACAACGCCAACAAGCTCAGCCCCGTGCTCATCACGGCGCAGACCTCGGTCGACCGGTCGGGCGAGGATTCCTTCAAGTACCTGTTGCAGCCGAACCTGCTGCTGCGCTGAGTTCTGGCGCGCGTCAGGCGTCAGTCGTGGCGGATAGCCTGTACCGATGATCGTCGAGCGGCTGAGTCTCACCGACTTTCGCAACTACGCGCGCGCCGATCTCCAGCTCTCCAGCGGACCGACCGTTCTGGTCGGAAGCAACGGGCAGGGCAAGACGAACCTCGCTGAGGCCGTCGCGTATCTCGCCACGGCCGGCTCACACCGGGTCTCCTCAGACGCACCACTGGTGCGAGACGGTTCCGACTTCGCCATCGTTCGGGCAACCCTTGCGCACGGGGAGCGTCGGTTGAACGTCGATGTCCAGATCAACCGCCAGGGATCGAACCGCGCACAGGTGAATGGAACCGGCATCCGTACGGGCGAACTCGGTCGCTATGCGCATGTCGTACTGTTCGCGCCGGAAGACCTGCAGATCGTCCGCGGTGATCCGGGTGCCCGGCGCCGCTTCGCGGACCAGCTTCTCGTGCAGCGATACCCGAGACTGTCGGCCACGCTCGCCGACTACGATCGCGTTCTCAAGCAGCGCGGGGCGCTGCTGAAATCGGCGCGCGCCAGGCGCCTGGACTCGGATGCCCTGCCAACCCTGGACGTATGGGATGACAAACTCGTGGCTCTCGGGGTGGAGATCATCCGGGCGCGCGAAGCACTCGTGAGGGATCTCGCGGGACCGATCGCTGATGCCTACGCGTCAATCGCCGGGGCCGATCACGCTCCGGACGCGCGGTGGGTGCTTTCCGTGGACGGCGCCGACCCTGATGACGATGAGCGCAGTGTTGATGTCACCGAATCCGGCGACCTGTTCGAGCGGTTCCGCGCGGCGCTGCGTGAGAAGCGCAGCGCAGAGCTGGAACGCGGGGTCAACCTCGTGGGTCCGCACCGCGACGACCTTGTGCTCTCGCTTCGCGGTCTGCCGGCGCGCGGGTACGCCTCGCATGGCGAATCCTGGTCTCTGGCTCTGGCGCTGCGCATCGCGTCGGCTCATCTGCTCCGAGCCGAGTCGCAGCTCGGTGACCCGATCGTCATCCTTGATGATGTCTTTGCCGAACTCGACGCGGGCCGCCGGGTGCGGCTGGCCGACATCGTGGGCGAGTTCGAACAGGTGATCGTGACTGCCGCAGTTGAGCAGGATGTTCCTGCTGAGCTTCGCGTCGGCACCGTCCGTGTCGAGGCGGGCACCCTGAGTGGTAGCGGTCCGGTTGATCGAGAAGTGTCATGACCGTGGACGCGGAGCAGGCATCCTCGGTACCCGAAACGATCGCGACGTACCTGCGCCTGCG
>NZ_JASBSF010000406.1 GCF_030149085.1 Microbacterium sp.
CTCGTCCTGGGTTACTCCGAGGCGCGAGATGGCCAGGATGTGCTCGCCGAGCACTTCCCCGCGGGCTCTGGCAGCCCCGTGTACGTCATCGTTCCCGAGAGTGATCTCGCCGCTGCTGTCGCGGTCCTCGATGACAGCACCGGAATCGACTCGGTCTCCGTCGCTTCCGAGGACTCCGTCAGCGGGCAGGCGCCTGTCGCCGTCGAGAATGGGGAGCCGGTCTTCACGGCGGTCGGGCCGCCGGGTACTCCCGCACCGAATCCCACGGTGTCTAGCGGCGACGTTTTGGTGATCGCGACGCTGACGGATGCCGCGGACTCGGTCGAGGCCGAGCAAACCGTGCGAGACCTTCGCGTCGCATTCACCGACGAGCTCGGCGACGGTGTCGCGCTGGTCGGCGGTGTTACGGCGACGGATGTCGATTCCAACGACACCTCGATCCGAGATCGCACCGTCATCATCCCGATCGTGCTGGTCGTCATCCTGCTGATCCTGATGCTGCTGCTGCGGGCGATACTCGCGCCGGTTCTGTTGATCTTGACGGTTGTCATCTCGTTCGGCTCGGCCCTCGGCGTCAGCGCGCTCGTGTTCGACTACGTCCTCGGCTTCCCTGGCGCAGATCCGGCGGTCCCGCTCTACGGTTTCGTGTTCCTCGTTGCCCTCGGCGTCGACTACAACATCTTCTTGATGTCCCGCGTGCGAGAGGAATCACTCGTGCACGGGACGCGGCGCGGCATCCTGCGCGGCCTCGTGGCAACGGGCGGCGTCATCACCTCCGCCGGCCTCGTGCTGGCGGCTACCTTTGCGGCGCTCGGAGTCATCCCGATCCTGTTCCTCGCGCAGCTGGCGTTCATCGTCGCGTTCGGTGTGCTGCTCGACACCTTCGTGGTGCGTTCCCTGCTCGTGCCCGCCCTGGCGTACGACATCGGGCGGGCGATCTGGTGGCCGTCGAAGCTCTGGCGGCGCGGACCCGAAGTGGTGGGCGCGGTGCGCGACCCGCGTGCTCCAGACCTCGTCGGAGCCACCCACACCGAGGGTACGGCGCAACCCCTCAGTCGTCGTGCGCTGCGGGAGTCCCGGCATTCCGACGACGGGTGAACGAGCGTAGCCTCGAGGCATGGGTAAGGCACTGTTCATCGTCGATGTCCAGAACGATTTCACCGAAGGCGGGGCGCTCGGTGTCGCGGGCGGGGACGCCGTAGCCGAACGGATCTCGCGATACCTCGTCACGCACGCCGAGGAGTACGACATCATCGTCGCCTCGCGCGACTGGCATCATGCCGACCATGACAACGGCGGGCACTTCCATCCCGAGCCCGACTTCGTCGACACCTGGCCCGTCCACTGTGTCAGCGGCACGGAGGGTGCCGAGTACGATCCCGCGTTCGACACTGCATCCGTCACGCATCATGTGAAGAAAGGGCAGGGCGAACCGGCGTACTCGCTGTTCGAGGGGACGACGGATGACGGCGCCAAGGTGTCGGATCTGCTGACCGCGCACGGCATCCTCGAGGTGGATGTCGCGGGGATCGCCACCGACTACTGCGTGCGGGCCTCGGCCCTGGATGCCATTGCCCACGGCAGGCGCGTGCGGGTCATCACCAACCTTGTAGCCGGGGTCGCTGCCCACTCGAGTGAAGCCGCGCTCGCCGAGGTTGCGTACGCCGGAGCGGAACTGGTCGAGATCCCGACCTGATCACGAGATCCCGACTGCGGCCAGCACGATGCCGCCGGCGCCCCCGACCAGGACGACTGCCCAGGGTGGGAGCTTCCATGCGATCAGCAGCACGAAGCACACCAGCGCCAGGCTGAACGATCCGGGCCCGACGATCCCGGTCGTGAAGAGCGGGTCGTACAGGGCCGCGCCGAGGATGCCGACCACTGCCGCGTTCGCGCCGCGCATGAGTGACTGCATCCAGGTTCGGGTGCGCAGCGCGTTCCAGAACGGCAGCACACCGATCAGTAGCAGGAACCCGGGGAGGAAGATTGCGACCAGTGCGATCGTGGCGCCGAGAACGCCCCCGGGGCCGACGCTCGAGAGGGTTCCGAGGTAGGCCGAGAAGGTGAACAGCGGCCCGGGCATCGCTTGGACTGCGCCGTAGCCGGCGAGGAACTGTTCGGGGCTCACCCAACCCGTCTCGACAACCCCCGCCTGCAGCAGCGGAAGGACGACGTGGCCGCCGCCGAAGACGAGAGCTCCGGCGCGGTAGAACGTGTCGAACAGGGTGAGTGCGCCGCCGCCGGTGAGCGCGGCGAGAATCGGCATCCCGAGCAGGATGACGACGAACGCAACCAGGGTGGTGATTCCCGCTGTGCGCGATACCGGGAAACGCATAAGACCGGTGTCACCGAGCGCTGTCGGTACGGATCGGCACAGGAGGAGACCGGCGAGCGCGCCGAGAACGATCGCGAGGACCTGTCCGATCGATCCTGCGAGAAGGAGTGCGACGACTGCCGCGACGACGGCGATCGAGGCCCGCCGCGCATCGGGCGTCAGATTCTTCGCCATGCCCCACACAGCCTGCGCGACGATAGCGACCGCCACGATCTTGAGGCCCGTCAGCAGACCAGCGCCGATCACACCCTCGAACAGCGCCGCGCCGAACGCGAAGGCGACCATGAGGATCGCGGAGGGCAGCGTGAACGCGATGAAGGCGGCGAGGGCGCCGAGCGTTCCCGCCCGGTGCAGGCCCATCGCGAAGCCGACCTGGCTCGACGCGGGCCCGGGAAGGAACTGGCACAGGGCGACCAGGTCGGCGTAGGCCTTGTCGGTCATCCACCGGCGCCGCGCGACGAGGTCGTCGCGGAAGTAGCCCAGGTGGGCGACGGGGCCGCCGAACGAAGTGACACCCAGGCGCAGGAAGGCCCAGAACACCTCGACTGCCGAGCCGCGCGATGCGGTGTCGGTGTCAGGAGCGCTCGCGGTCACGGCCGGATTCTACGGGGCGGTTCGGTCGCGCTGGTGACCTGCTGAGGCGTCGGTATCGGCATCCGTCCCTGAAGAGCTGTGGGGTGAGAGACGTGCGGCGAGCTCGCGTACGCTCCGCAGCACGTCGTCGCGCAGTCCGCGCGCCCCGTCGGCATCCCAGTTCGCCGGGTCGGGAAACTGCCACTCGACGAGTTCGCCGGCGACGGGACCGGGGAGACTGAGGCCCGGCTTCATCGTGACGACGACGTCAGCGTCCGCAAGATCCTCGGCCGTCACGGCGCGGGGCACGGCGGCGGTGGTGTCGATGCCGAGCTCGGCGAGAGTCGCGGCGATCGCAGGGTTGATGCTCGCCGCGGGCGAGAGTCCCGCGCTGGTGGCCACCACGTTCTCGGGCGCGACGTGGTTCATGAGGTGCGCCCCCAACTGAGAGCGTCCGGCGTTGTGCTGACAGATGAACAGGACAGTGGTCACGCGGACTCCTCAATGGTGGTTTGGGCGTGCTGGCGGTCCCAGGCCTGCGCCGCGACCTGTACGGCATCCCAGGGCGAGCCCAGCGGCGGCGTGTACGCGAGGTCGAGTTCGCTGATCTGCGCGAGCGAGAGCCCGGCATACAGCGCCGTCGCGTAGGTGTCGACGCGCTTCGCGGTCTCGGTGCCCAGCCGCCCCACGAGCTGTGCGCCGAGCAGTCGCCCCGTCGCACGGTCGCCGGTGAGCCGGATGCTGATCGGCTGTGCGCCGGGGTAGTAGCGCTTGTGGTCGTCGGCGACGGATGCGACCGTCGCCGGATCGAAGCCCGCGGCGGCTGCCTCGTGGTCGCGAAGGCCCGTGCGCGCGGCCACGACGTCGAACACCTTCACGACCTGGGTGCCGACGGACCCCGCGAACCGGGCCGAGCCGCCGAGAGCGTTCTCGCCCGCGATTCGCCCTTGCTTGTGGGCAGTCGTGCCGAGCGGAAGGTAGGTCTCGCCGAGCAGTCGGTGATGCGTGATGACCCCGTCGCCAGCGCCGAACACATGCGGAATTCCGGTTCTCATGTGCTCGTCGACAACGACGGCGCGCCCTGCGCCGAGCCGCGCGCCGGCCTGCTCGAGCAGTGCGGTGCTGGGCCTGACTCCCACGACCAGCAGGACGACGTCGGCGTCGTGGCTCACGGCTTCGCCATCGACGGTGGCATGCACCCGCAGTCCGGCACCGACACGCTCGACGCTGCGCACGATCGTCCGGGTGCGGACCGCCACACCGTGGGTGACGAGCTCGTCGTGCACGATCGACGCCAGTTCGGGGTCGAGGGTTGAGAGCACCTCGGCGCCGCGCTGCAGCTGGGTCACCGCGATCCCGCGCGCCGTGAAGCCCTCCGCCATCTCGAGGCCGACGTACCCGGCGCCGATGATGATTGCAGTGCGCGGCTGACGCTCCTGCAGGTCGCGTTCGAGGGCGAACGTGTCGCCCATCGAGTGGATGACGTGCACGCCGTCTGTGGGGCCGAGGCGATCGAGTCCCTCGATGCCCGCGTGGGAGGGAAGTGCTCCGGTACCGACGATCAGCTCGTCGTACGCGATCTCGGACTCGGTGCCCGCCGCGTCACGCACGGTGAGGCGGCGGGAGGCCGCATCGATGCGCGTGGCGAGGGTGTCCAGCCATAGCTGCATCCCGGTCGCTTCCAGGTCGGCATGTGCCCGATGGGCGAGGCTCTGCCACGGCGACACGTCGCCGGAGAAGTAGTACGGGATGCCGCAGATCGAGTAGTTCGGGTAGCTGTCGGCTACGACCACGGTGACGTCGACGTCGGCATCCAACTCTCTCGCGCGCAGCGCTGCCGAGATTCCGGCATCGCTTCCGCCGACCGCGATGATGTGCATGACGTTCCTTCGATCTCAGCCGTGTTCGGCATCCAGTTGCGGGATGACGATCTCTTCGGCGGCGTCGGTGACGTGGGGGAATAAGAGCATTGCCGCGAGCACCGCGATCGCCGCGCCGACGAGCTGCGCCCCGATGAACGGCAGCACCGACGACGCCCCGATTCCCGCAAAGGTATCGCTGAAGAGGCGCCCGATAGTGACGGCGGGGTTGGCAAAGGATGTCGAACTGGTAAACCAGTACGCGGCGCCGATATAGGCGCCTACGGCCGGTGCTGCTGCAGCGCCTCGGCCGGTGCGGGCTAGCGCCACGATCAGCAGGATCAGCCCGAAGGTCGCAACCACCTCGGCCAGCAGTGTCGCCGGGGTCGCACGATCGGTCGTCGACAGGCTCGTCGGAACGTCGAACATGAGGTTGGCCAGCACCGCGCCGCCGATGGCACCGGCGATCTGCGCGACAGCGTAGATCCCCAGCGACGGGCTTGACAGTCCGACTCGGCGGCGACGCCCGAGGAGCCAGTCCACGAGCGAGACGGCGGGGTTGAAATGCGCGCCTGAGACAGGGCCGAGCATCAGGATGAGCACGGCCAGGCCCAGTGCCGTCGCGATGCTGTTCGCGAGCAGCTGGATGCCGACATCCTCTGACAGGCGGGTCGCCATGATGCCCGAGCCGACGACGATCGCCACGAGCAGGCCGGTGCCGAGAAACTCCGCGAAGGCGCGGCGCAGCAGGGGAGAGGGGTGCACGGTGCGGCTCCAGTCAGCCGACGAGCTCGGCCACGAGCGTCTCGACGCGTCGGCGGATCTCGTCGCGGACCTCGCGGACGCCGTCGAGATCGAGCCCTGCGGGATCTGTGAGCTCCCAGTCGAGGTACCGCTTGCCGGGATAGACCGGGCACGCGTCGCCGCAGCCCATCGTGATGACGGCATCCGCAGCGCGCACGACGTCGTCGGTCAGGGGCTTGGGGAACTCCTCGTCGACGCTGATGCCGATCTCTTCGAGCACCGCGACGACGCTCGGCAGGATCGACACGCCCGGCTGCGAGCCGGCGGAGCGGACGTGCACACGGTTTCCGGCGATCTGGCGAGTCAGGGCGGCGGCCATCTGCGAGCGTCCCGAGTTCTGCACGCACACGTACAGCACCTCGGGAGCGGGCTTGGCGATGAGTCCCTTCGACTGCGCCAGAGCGGTCAGGCGGTCTCGCGCGAACTTCTCGGCCAGGCTCGCCAGGTGCGTGTCGACCTTCGCGGTGCGTGAGAGCGCCGTGTAGGACTCGAACACGACGCGTTCGACGGTCTCTTCGTTCACGATTCCCGCGAACTGGTGGGCCAGTCGCTCGGTTGCGCGGTGGAGCGTGGACTCGACCGAGAGCAGGGGATCCTGCCCGCGTCCAGCACTCATGCCGGTTCACCTGCTGGGACGAGCTCGGCGATGAGGGCCTCGACGCGTCCGCGGATGTCGTCGCGGATGACACGCACGCTCTCGATGCCCTGGCCCGCCGGGTCATCGAGCTGCCAGTCCTCGTAGCGCTTGCCGGGGTAGATGGGGCACGCGTCGCCGCAGCCCATCGTGATGACGACGTCCGAGTCCTGCACCGCCTGGACGGTGAGGACCTTCGGGGTGTTGCCGGCGATGTCGATGCCCTCTTCGGCCATGGCCGCCACGGCGACGGGGTTGATCTGGTCCTTCGGCTCGGAGCCTGCCGAACGCACCTCGATCTGGCCTCCCGAGAGCGCCTCGAGGTATCCGGCGGCCATCTGAGACCGGCCGGCGTTGTGCACGCAGACGAACAGGACGGTGGGCTTCGCGGTCATGGGATCGCCTTTCTCGAGGAGTTGAGAAAAGCATAGATGAATATCTATTGATTCGCCAGGCGGTGGCGCATCAGTTCGGGGGAGTGTCAGCGAACAGCTCCGTGAGCAGCCCACGGACGCGCTGGTCGATGTCATCACGGATGCCGCGCACGGCAGTGAGCGGCTTGCCCACTGGATCTTCCAGATCCCAGTCGAGGTAGCGTCTGCCGGGGTAGATCGGGCACGCGTCGCCGCAGCCCATCGTGATGACGACATCCGCGGCACGGACCGCATCGTCGGTCAGTGGCTTGGGGAACTCGTCGCCGATCGAGACGCCGATCTCATCCAGCGCGGTCACGATCGTGGAGCGGACGTCGGCCGTCGGGGCTGAGCCGGCTGTGCGTACGGTGACGGTGTCACCGGCAAGGTGGCGCAGTATGCCGGCCGCGAGCTGTGATCTGCCGGCGTTCTGCACGCACACGAACAGCACGTTCGGGGTGGTTTCCGACGTGTTCGCGGATGCCGCGGCCACGGCTTCGAGCCTGCTGGCGGCGAACGAGAACGTGCGGGATGCCAGAAGCGGGGCATCCGTCGCCGACAGACGCGCATGGCTGTCGGCGACGACCTCGCGAATCTGATCGGTGCTGACGCGCTCGCCGAATCGGGACCGCAGGTCCGTCGTGATCCGATCCAGATCGACGGATGTCGCCTCGCGCGGGCGCCCCAGGATCGCATCGACACGGTCGGCGGCATCCGGAGCCACCGAGTACCAGACCTGCCGCCCCTCGGGCTCGCGGGTCACGATCCCGTCGGTGAGCAGGGTCTTCATGTGGTGGCTGACGGTGGGCTGGCGAAGTCCGAGTTCGGTCGCGAGTCGCCCGACGAGCACGCGGCCGTCGGGGGAGGAGCGCATGAGGCTCAGGATGCGGGCGCGCGTCGGGTCGCCCAGCGACGTGAGCGCGGCATCCGTTCCAGAATCCATCGATCGCAGTCTATTCGATTGAAGTGGATTTGCCGCGTTTACCGCGCGTTCAGATAGAACAGCTTCTATGTGAGTCAGATAGAAGCTCTTCTATCTGACTCACGATCGTGAGTTCCATCTGGCCCACTGAGGCCTTGAAGGGAAAGTGCACTGTGAAGAACAACACAGCTAAGTTTGCTATCGCGGCCGCAGTCCTCAGCGCTGCGCTCGCGCTGAGCGCCTGCGGCGGACAGTCAACCGACGCCGGCGATGAGGGCTCGGCACTCACGGGAACGATCGCGTCCGATGGATCGTCGACGGTCGGGCCACTCACTGAGGCCGCTGCGACCGAGTTCGCGTCGGTCGAGCCGGGCGTCCAGGTGACGGTGGCAACCTCCGGCACCGGTGGGGGCTTCAAGACGTTCTGCGCAGGCGAGACCGACATCTCGAACGCATCCCGCCCGATCAAGGATGAGGAAGCGACCACCTGCGCGGATGCCGGGATCGAGTTCACCGAAATCGTCATTGCCAACGATGGCCTCTCGGTCGTCGTCAACCCTGAGAACGACTGGGCTCAGTGCCTCACGGTCGAGCAGTTGAACACGATCTGGGCCCCGGAGTCAGAAGGTGTCATCACTAACTGGAACCAGGTCGACCCGTCGTTCCCGGATGTCGAGCTGACGCTGTACGGCGCTGGCACCGATTCCGGAACCTTCGACTACTTCACCGACGTCATCAACGGCGAGGAAGGTGCGAGTCGTACGGACTACAGCCCCTCCGAAGATGACAACGTCACGATTCAGGGTGTATCGGGCGAGCTCGGCGCCATGGGGTACTTCGGGCTCAGCTACCTCGAGGAGAATGCCGACCTGATCAAGGGGGTGGAGGTCGACGGCGGCGAAGGCTGCGTCTTCCCGTCGGTCGAGACGGTCCAGGATGGCACCTACACGCCTCTTGGCCGACCGCTGTTCATCTACGTGAACAACGCGTCCTACGTCGAGAACGAAGCGGTCAAGGCTTTCGTTGACTACTACGTCGAGAACGCCGTTTCCGTGGCCGAGTCGGCGCTGTTCGTCCCGCTGACCGACGACCAGATCGTCACCGCGCAGGAAGAACTCGCGAGCCTCGTCGGCTGACATTCCCTCGCGACTGGGCCGGAGGTACTGACCTCCGGCCCAGTCCCAGGCAGGAGCGACATGAGTACATGGTCACCGCCGCGGCCGCCGGCCGTCATTAGTCAGGATTCACTGCGGGCGCGCCCTCGGCCTCTCGACACGGCGATTCGTCTGCTGTTCAGGGTGGCGGCGATCTTCACCATCATCATCACCGTGGGGATCGTTATTGCCCTCTTGATCCCGTCGTTGGCGTTCTTCGCCGAAGTCCCGGTGTGGGAGTTTCTCTTCGGGACGCGCTGGGCCCCGCGATTCGCTGACGCATCCTTCGGTGTGGTTCCCCTGGTCACAGCCACGGCGTGGACCACAGCGATAGCCCTGGTGGTCGCTGTGCCGCTGGGACTTGGCGCGGCGGTTTTCCTTTCCGAGTACGCTCACCGGCGCGCTCGGAAGATCCTGAAGCCCGTACTCGAGCTCTTGGCAGGCATTCCCACGGTCGTCTACGGCTACTTCGCCGTTCAGTTCATTCAGGCCACGGTTCTGCGCGAATGGCTCGGCCTGGACACCGGCTCGTTCAGCGTGCTCGCTGCGGGATTCGTCATGGGCATCATGATTGTCCCGACGATCGCGTCGATTAGCGAAGACGCGATGTCTGCGGTTCCCAACTCCCTGCGACAGGGCTCCGCAGCGCTCGGCGCCAACCGAATGCAGACCACCGTCCGCGTCGTCTTCCCCGCAGCGCTCTCCGGTGTTATCGCCGCAATCGTCCTCGGGGTCTCACGTGCGGTCGGGGAGACGATGATCGTTGCCCTTGCGGCTGGTCAACAGGCGCGGATTGTGACGGGCCCCCTCGAGGCGGGCCAAACGATGACGGGGTTCATTGCTTCGGCCGCGCTGGGTGACTCACCGGTCGGCTCCCTGGAGTACGACACCCTCTTCGCCGTCGGTCTGCTCCTGTTCGTGATCACGCTCGTGATCAACTTCGCGAGTATCGCGATCGTCCGCCGCTTCCGGGAGGCATACTGATGGTCACTTCTACCCCAACGCGCCACGGGATGGGGGCGCTGGTCCACCGGTCCGTGCGGGGAAGAGCGAAAGGTGGCGAGACGAGCCCGCGCTCTATCGCGTTCCTGATCGTGCTCTGGTTCTGCCTCCTGTTCGCACTTCTGTTCCTGGTGGTGCTTCTCATCAACATCTGGGTCGACGGCGTCGGCCGCCTTGACCTTGCGCTCTTCACGGAGTACCCGTCCTCGAACCCGGATGACGCCGGGGCCCGCCCCGCCATCCTTGGCTCGCTCTGGGTGATCGGCACCACCGCCGTCATGACCCTCCCGATCGGGGTCGCCGCAGCGATCCATCTCGAAGAGTTCTCAGACAGACACAACCTCATCAATCGCGCGGTGGAGCTGAACGTTCAGAACCTGGCCGCAATACCGTCTGTGATCTACGGAATGCTCACACTCGCGGCTCTCGGACTATTCGGCGTGGTCAACAAGAACCAGGTATGGGTCGGCGCGCTCGCGCTCAGCATGCTCATCCTCCCCGTCATCATCATCGCCACCCGCGAGGCTCTGCGTGCTGTGCCCGCGGAGATCAGGCAGGGGTCGCTCGCGTTGGGCGCAACGCCGTTGCAGACCGTCTTTCGCAACACGCTCCCTGCCGCGCTGCCCGGAATAGCGACTGGCGCCATTCTCGGCCTGTCCCGAGCCCTCGGCGAGGCCGCTCCGCTCCTTCTGCTCGGCGGTCTCGTCTTCCTCCGCTTCGACCCCAACGGTCTGATGAGTGGTTACACGACGATGCCGATTCAGATCTTCAACTGGACCGGCCGCCCCCAGCAGGGGTTCCACGAGCTTGCAGCAGCCACGAGCATCGTGCTGCTCGTGGTCCTCCTGCTGATGAATGCCCTTGCCATCTACATCCGCAATCGCTACCAGCAGCGCTGGTAATCGAAAGGCTCGCCCATGAACGACAACCGTCACACGCACCCCACCGTCAGCATCCACGCGCGAGCTACAGCCGTCTCGGACCGCATGGATGACACCGCCCCTGTCGTCCTCGACTGCGAGGACGTCAGTATCTACTACGGCGAGTTTCGCGCGGTCACCGAGGTCAGCCTCGGGTTCCGGCGGAATGAGATCACTGCACTCATCGGGCCCTCGGGCTGCGGGAAGTCCACGGTGCTGCGGTCGCTGAATCGAATGAACGATCTCGTTGACGGTGCCCGGGTCGAGGGTCGGATCATCTTTCATGCCGAGGACATCTACGCCAAGGATGTCGACGCGATCGCCGTGCGGCGGCGGATCGGGATGGTCTTCCAAAAGCCCAATCCCTTCCCCAAGAGCATCTACGACAACATCGCCTACGGCCCGCGCGTCATCGGCATGAAAGTGGAGTCGATGGACGACCTCGTCGAGGAGGCTCTGACCCGCGCTGCTTTGTGGGATGAGGTGAAAGACAAACTCAAGCAGTCAGCGCTCGGCCTGTCCGGTGGGCAGCAGCAACGACTGTGCATCGCCCGGACCATCGCAGTGCAACCTGAGGTCATCCTGATGGACGAGCCCTGCTCTGCTCTCGACCCCATTGCGACGATGAAGATCGAGGATCTCATGCAACAGCTGCGTCGTGACTACACGATCGTGATCGTGACGCACAACATGCAGCAGGCGGCCCGTGTCGCAGATCGCACAGCGTTTTTCACGGCGCTGCCGGATGAAACAACCGGCGACCGCACCGGCGTCCTTGTCGAATACGACTACACGTCGAAGCTCTTCGAGCGTCCTGCCGACAAGCGGACGGAGGACTACATCAGTGGAAGGTTCGGATGAGCACACCGCAGATTCTTGGCGCGAACCGGGTGGTCCTCCTCGGCTGCGGCGGCGAGGTCCGAGCTAGTAAGGCCGAGTTCCGGCGAGTCGGGATCACCGTTTTTGAGCACACCGAGTTGATAGATGCACTCATCGAGGTGGCGCACGATCCCGACTCAATCTTCGTGGTGTGCGGCGGCTATCGCGGAGTGAGCCTGCCCGACCTGCTCGAGATCGCAATGGCGACGGCGCGCGGTGCAGTAATCCTCGGAACAACGCCTGGGGACGAGCGTACGTTCCTACGCACCGCGGTGGGCGCGGGTGTAAGCGCGAGCGTTGAGCTGCCGCTCATGCCCGAGTCGTTGCTCGCCGCCATAAATCGACTGCCTCAACGGGTTCAAGACTCGGATGGCATCGTGACCGTCGGTGACCTCACGATTGATGCGGATGCGCACCGGGTCTTCCTTGGCGATGAGGAGGTCGTACTTACGTTGCGCGAATTCTCAATCCTCCACGCAGTCGCGCGCGCGTACCCACGAATCGCAAGCCTGGACGAACTGGCGACGGTCTACCGGGGCTCCGCAGTAGATGAGCCCGCGGCGATCCGGGTGAGCATACGTCGTATCAGAGCGCAGCTATCGCGATGCCGATCATCAAGCGCGACCGCTATTGAGACGATTCGCGGAGTCGGATATCGAATAGCGGGCTAAGCGGTCAGGCCGAGTTCGCCCATCAACGCCTCGACATGTTCCCTGACCTCATCACGTACTCGGCTGACTCCCTCGCGGTCGAGCTCGAGGGGATCGTCGAGTTGCCAATCCAGGTAACGTCGGCCGGGATAGACGGGGCACGCGTCGCCGCACCCCATCGTGACAACGTAGTCGGCGGCCTGCACCACCTCATCGGTGAGCGGCTTGGGGAAGTCATCCGCGAAGGGAATTCCGGCTTCGTCGAGGGCCTCCAGTATCTGCGGGTGGACCTCAGCGGTCGGGGCGGACCCCGCCGTACGGACATGGACGGCATCGCCCGCCAGATACCTGAGGTAGGCGGCAGCCAGCTGCGAACGTCCGGCGTTTTGCACGCAGATGAACAGCACTTCGGGCGTGGCGCGGAGCACTCGTCCCTCGGCTTTGGCGAGAGCATCGAGCCGTTCTGCGGCGTACCGGGCTGTGAGTGTGGCGAGGTGGGTGCGAACGCGCGCACTACGTCCGAGAAGTGCGTAGCTCTCGGCGACGTATCGTGACACGGTCTCAGGGCTGAAGGTCGACGAGAATCGGTACGCGAGGTCGCGCGCGACCGAGGTCACTGCCTCGGGCAGGGCGGTGACCGAAAGCTCGCGATGAGATCGCGCTGTAGCGGGAATCGCCGTGAGGAGTCGACCGAATCGCACCCAAGCCTGCGCCGAGAGTGTCCAGCCAACGTCGGGGATGTTCTGAACGATCGATGCGTGGTTCAGCTTCTCGATCGCGGTCACGACTTGCTGGGACGAGATATGCAACGTCGACGCGAGATCCGATTCCGGCACGCCGGAGGCGATGGCGCTGAGGACACGCAGCGTCGAAGCGTCGCCCAAGACGGCGGCTTGCATTGCGCGCTCCGCCGCCTCTTTCCGGTCGAGCGGCTTGCCCAGTTTGAACGGCTCATTGGACCTCATCGAAGAAGGTCCTCGATTGCGCCAGCACGGTCAGCCGCGACCGATAGCCAGACGAACTTGCCTTCGCGCTCACGCAGCAAGACGCCATCCTCCACGAGAATCCGAACGTGGTGGGTGAGGGTCGGCTGGGTCAGACCCAGGGCTTCTGCCAGTTGACCTACGGTTGCCCGCCTGTCGGCCGACCCGAGGATGACGCTGAGGAGCTGGAGGCGAGTTGGGTCTGCCACCACCCGGAGGGTGCGCGTCAACGTCTCAGCAGCTGTCCGTTCGAGGGGCGGCTGAGATCGCTCAAAGGGTGAGGGCGATGCTCGCATCGACGGCATTCTATGTGAGTGGCTTGTGAAGTGCGCGGCCGAATTCGTGGGACGATGTGCCCATGCTGACCGTTGAAGCGCTCTATCGCTACCCGGTCAAGGGGTTCACGCCCGAGGCGTGCGAGCAGATTGTGGTGCAAGACGACGGGCGCGTTGAGGGCGATCGGGTGCTCGCATTCCGGTTCGCGGATGCCGTCGAGCCCGAGGATGAGGACGGGCTGCCGTACTGGCCGAAGAAGCGCGGGCTCGCGCTCATGGACATGCCCTCGCTCGCCCGGCTACGACTGAGCTACGACAGCGACGGCGGTCACCTCACGATCCGGGACACCGACGAGCTGCTTGTGGATGCGGGAACCGACGAGGCGGGACGCCAGCAGATCGAGGATGCCGTCACCGCGTGGCTGCGTGAAACTCCCGATGCTCGGCACCTGGAGCGGCCGGGGCGGCTGCCCCTTCGACTCATCGGCGACGGTGTCGCGTCACAGTTTCAGGATCGTCCGCGCGGGTATGTGTCGGTTCATGCGGCGGCATCCGTCGCAGCCCTCGGCCGCACCACCGATGCCGTCGTCGATGATCGCCGGTTCCGCTCGAACGTCGTGGTCGCGGGCATCCCGCCGTGGGGCGACCTCGAGTGGCAGGGCAGGGTGCGGATTGGCGACATCGTGTTCGCCGTGCAGCGGCCCATCGTGCGATGCGCCGCGATCATGGCGAACCCCGACACCGGGCTGCAGGATGCCCCGTTGCTGCGAATCCTC
The DNA here is from genome assembly GCF_030149085.1 of Microbacterium sp. GTDB lineage: Bacteria > Actinomycetota > Actinomycetes > Actinomycetales > Microbacteriaceae > Microbacterium. The sequence continues at coordinate 14,180 of NZ_JASBSF010000406.1, forward strand.
ACGCGAGAGTTCGAGCAATCTGCGCCAACGCTGGGCGTGCTGTTGCTTCCGGAAAGTGGCGGCGGAACCCTTCGTGTCGGCGATCCTGTCGAGGTGGAGTAGTCCGCGTCAGGCCGTATGAAGGAGCGTTGCGCCAGCTGCTCGCAACTCTGCGGACATCGCGCTGTCGTCGGCGCCGTCGATGACAATGCCGCTAACGGCGTCCAGCGGGAGAACTCGGTAGCGCGAAGCGGCGCCGATCTTCTCCTCGCTCCCGAGGACGTAGGTGTCCGCGGCGCGCGCCGCGAGCGCGCGCTTCATGGCAGCTTCGTCTGCGTCGCCCGTGGTCAGGCCTGCCTCGGGGTGGATGCCGGTCACCCCGAGGAAGAAGAGGTCCGCGCTGATGTTCTGTGCGGCCTCGACCGCTGCGGCACCGCTCGCGACGGCGGAGTGTCGGAAGATCTGACCGCCGATGAGGAACACGTCCACCTCATAGGGGACGAGGGCTGCGGCGATCGTGGGGCTGTGGGTGATCACGGTGCCCCGGAAGGTCTGCGGGAGGGAGTGGACCATCGCGAGGGTCGTGGTACCGCCGTCGAGAATGATGGTCGCATCCGGCGCGACCAGGCTTAGTGCCGCGGTTGCCACGCGGTGCTTGCTCTCAGGTGCGACCGATGTTCGCGTCGCATAGTCGGCGACCGCCGGTGAGGCGGGAAGAGCCCCGCCGTAGACCCGCACCGCCAGGCCAGCAGCATCCAGTTCGCGCAGATCGCGACGGATGCTGTCTTCCGACAGCCCGAGTTCGGTGGCAAGTTCCTTCGCCACAATCCGTCCGTCTCGGCGCAGGCGTTCGAGCAGGAGGTCTCTTCGCGCGGCAGCAAGCATGTCCAGTTTCGTCCCGTTCTTTCACGTTTGTGCTGTATCTTACCCGATATGACGAAACCCTTACTGATTCTGATTGCTGGACCCTACGCATCCGGAACAAACGGGAACCCTGATCTCATGGCGAAGAACCCTGCGCGGTTGGAGGAAGCTGCCTGGCCCATCTTCGAGGCCGGGCACATTCCGATGATCGGCGAGTGGGTAGCTCTGCCCGTGCTCTCGAGCGCCGGCGCGACCGGTCCCACCGATCCGCTTGCCGCCGAGGTCATGTACCCGACGGCGGAACGCCTGTTGCAGCACTGCGACGCCGTCCTGCGCCTGCCCGGTGAGTCGCGGGGTGCCGATCAGGATGTCGAGATTGCCCGCCGCCGCGGCATCCCGGTATATCACTCGCTCGACGAGGTTCCCGGAGCCGGCGGCGCAGTTGCTTAGCGAACCCTCGTGGCGTGGGTTCGAGTAACGCTGACATGGTGGGCCCGGAGGGGCTCGAACCCTCGACCCGCGGATTAAAAGTCCGATGCTCTACCGACTGAGCTACAGGCCCCAGACCTCCCAGCCTACTTCGCGCGAGGCATCCGCTTCGCACCCGCGTCGCGCTTTGCTCGAATCCCACAGTGCGTTTCCCACTCGTCCAGCGCTACGATCTGCGCGTGCAGACGACAATAACCCTGACCGCAGCAGCTGAGCATGCTGTGCGGACGTTGATGGCTGACCGGGGGCTCTCCTTCGAAGAGGCGATCAACGCAGCGATCCTTGAATCCGAGAACCTCGCGCCGTTCGAGACTCCCGTGCATCGACTCGGGGAGTCTCGCGTGTCGCTTGACCGCGCGCTTGCGATCGCCGATGAGTTAGCTGACGAGTCGATCGCTAGCTAGCCCCATACGGCCGCACAGACACGACGAGGCCGCCGCATCCGAAGATGACGGCGGCCTCGCGTCCCTCCACCCTGGGGGATCGCCGACGGGCGCTCACATCGGAGGCATGAGCACCGTGTCGACGAGGTACACGACAGCGTTGGCGGTCTGAACGCCACCGCAGATGACCATGGCGTCGTTGACCATGAGGTTGTCGCCCGAACCGGTCACCTCAACGTCAGCACCCTGCACCGTGGTGTGGGTGCCGGGAAGGTCCTCGGGCAGGATCTGACTGGGAACGACGTGGTAGGTCAGGATCGACGTCAGCAGATCCGAGTCGGTCGACAGGGTGTCGATCGTGGCCTGGTCGATCTTCGCGAACGCATCATCGACCGGAGCGAAGACAGTGAACTCGCCACCGTTGAGGGTGTCGACGAGATTCACATCGGGGTTCAGTCCGCCGCTCACCGCTGCGGTGAGCGTCGTCAGCAGCGGGTTGTTGGATGCCGCGGTGGCGACCGGGTCCATCGCCATGCCATCGACGGAGCCGGCGCCCGAAGGCACAGCCTCGGCGTACTCCGCGCAGCCGGCACCGACCAGGTAAGCGGTGGCATCCATTTCCTCCATGTCATCCATGGGGGTGGTCTGCTCGGTCATCGGCGTCTCGGCCATCTCGTCATCCATGTCCCCCGTGCTGGCGGTGGAGCAGGCGGAGAGAGCGAGTGCGGCGACGAACGCCAGCGAGGCGCCAGCTGCGACGCGCGACTTCTTGGTGATCAACATTGTTCCTCCGGTGTTGTCGGAGCCTCGTTAGGGCTCGTGGTCGTCCGCTCGTGGCGGCCTACACAGGGGTCTTCGGAAGCGCGTCGACATCGGATGGGAAATTCTTGCGGCATGCTGGACCCATGGTGATCGACGGCATGGACGTGCCAGACGACGGGGCGGGCGCCGTCGATCACGTCGCGGAGCTTCTCGAACGCATCGCGCGCGGTGATCACGAGGCTTTCGCGAGCCTCTACGACATGCTGTCGTCTCGGGTCTTCGGACTCATCCTGCGCGTCGTGGTCGACCGGTC
>NZ_JASBSF010000004.1 GCF_030149085.1 Microbacterium sp.
GGTGATCTGTTGATTCTGGGTCAGCTCGTCGGCATCGGTGACCCAGCCAGTCGGTAGGCCCATGAGCCACTCTACGAACGCGGGTGCGGGGCGTGGGCCGTCGGCGTCGTTCAGGAGTGCTGGCGCTGGCTCTGGCCGTCCGGTGATGTGTTCCCACCTGGCGATGGCGCCGGCGTAACGTCCCCAGCGCTGAACAGTCCGTCGATCAGGGACCACAGCGTCTCCGACTCGGCTCTCCTGCTCGGTGAGCCAGCCGGTCCGTGGAGCGCGAAGTCTATGATCTGGTGCGACAGCGCGATCGTCCCTCGTCTCGCTCGCACCTGGTCGAGAGTCTCTCCGCCGCGCGATGAGTCCGTCGCCAGCGGGGTGCGGAACAGTGTGAATATTCGCTTCTCTGAGCGCCACGAGTATTGCGGTTGAGCGCCACCTGCTCGTGGGCGCGTTCGCGTCGTTGAGGGCCACCGAGTATTCGGGTTCGGCGCCACCTTCCTAGGGCGTGTCTGACAAAGGTTGAGGGGATCGGTTGAGACGCTGGAGCGGTGACGCGGTTTCGGTTGCTTACGGATGCTCAGTGGTCTCTGATCGATGGGATGTTGCCGAGGCCGACGGGTCGCCCGGGTCGGAAGTTCTCGGACGCGCGGACGATGCTGGAAGGGATCATTTACCGGTATCGGTGCGGGATCGCGTGGCGCGATCTTCCTGCAGTGTTCGGCCCGTGGCAGACCGTGTGGACCTGGCATCGCAGGCTCGCGACCGAAGGCACCTGGGACTCGATCGTGCAGTCGCTGATCGCGCAGGCCGACGCCGAGGGGCTGGTGGACTGGTCGGTATCGGTGGATTCGACGATCACGCGGGCGCATCAGCACGCGACGAACACGAGTCGCCCCACAGGGGGCTGTATCGAATTACACGAATCCGGGCGTCGAGCCGCCTGATCATGCTATCGGCCGCTCCCGGGGCGGCCTGTCGACGAAGATCCACCAGCTCGTTGACGGGAAGGGGCTGCCGCTGGTCACGGTGATCACCCCCGGACAGGCCGGTGATTCGCCGATGCTGCTGCCCTTGCTGGATCAGCTTCGCGTGGGTCGCCCCGTCGGTCGCCCTCGCACCCGCCCGGACGCGGTCCGGGGCGACAAGGCGTACTCGTCCCGCGCGATCCGGTCACGCTTGCGGGGGCGTGGGATCAAAGCCGTGATCCCCGAGCCCCGCGACCAGCAGGGGCACCGGAAGCGTCGCGGTTCACGAGGCGGAAGGCCTGTCGGGCTCGACACCGACGACTACAAGAACCGCAACGTGATCGAACGCCGGTTCTGCCACGCCAAGCAATGGCGAGGCCTCGCGACCCGCTACGACAAACACGCGATCACCTACCGCGCCGCCGTCCTCATCCACGCCGCCATCGCCTGGACCAGAACGCTGTCAGACGCACCCTAGCCGGCTGGCCCTGAGTCCGATGAGACGTCGCACAACCGAAGGGATACGAGGCGGTCGCCCTGTCATGGTTCACTCGGCGGCGCGCCGGGCGCCGCCTGGCGGAGCCGCCCTCTCAGCGGACGGGTTCGTCGGCGTGCCGGACGTCGTCCGACGACGCATCCCCGGCTTCCGTCGCCGCCCCGTGGATCGGATGGCTTCGCTCGAGCGCGGCGCCCTCGACGTCGACGTTCGGGAGGATCCGATCGAGCCAGCGCGGCAGCCACCACGCCTTCTCGCCGAGCAGGTGCATGAGCGCGGGGATCAGCAACAGCCGCACCACGAACGCATCGAACAGCACGCCGATCGCGAGGCCGAAGCCGAGCGGTCGCACGAGCGCCAGGTGCGAGAAGATGAACCCGCCGAACACCGACACCATGATGATGGCCGCCGCGGTGACCACCGCTCGCCCGTTCCGTAGCCCGGCGACAACCGCCGTCCGGGCCGGCACCCCGTGCACGAACGCCTCTCGCATTCCGGTCACCAGGAAGAGCTGGTAATCCATCGCGAGACCGAACAGCACGCCGATGAGGATGATCGGTGCGAAGTTCAGCACCGGTCCGGGGGTGTGGACGCCGAACACCGGCCCGAGCCATCCCCACTGGTAGATCGCCACCACGGCTCCGAGTGCGGCGAACAGCGACAGCACGAACCCGGCTGTCGCGATCAGCGGCACGAGGATCGAGCGGAACACCAGCACGAGGATGAGCAGCGACAGCCCCACGACCAGCGCGAGGTACACCGGCAGCACGCCGGCGAGTTTCTCGGAGATGTCGATGTTGCCGCTGGCCTGGCCTGCCACCCCGAGCTCGATGTCTCCGATCGGCGAGAGCTCGCGCAGGTCGTGCACGAGCTGCTCGGTCGATTCGGTGGACGGTCCGCCGATCGGCACGACCTGGAAGGCGAGGAAGTCGCGGTCCTCGGACACTCCGACCGGCGCGACCGCGACCACGCCGCCCTGCTCGAGCAGCTGACCGGCTAGGTCGGCCTGTACCGCGACGACGTCGTCCTCATCGATCGGGGCCGGCAGCGCGGCGGTGACGAGCAGCGGTCCGTTCTGGCCGGCTCCGAATGCCTCGGCCGCGGACGTGTAGGCCCGGTACTGGCTGGAGTCGACGGGCTCGGATGACCCGTCGGGCATGCCGAGCCGCATGGAGAGCGCCGGGATCGCGATGATGAGCAGCGCGCCGACGGCGAGTGCGGCGCGCGCGAACGCACGCGAGGTCTTCATGGGCTTCAGCTCGGGGCGAGCGTGCGATTCGTGGCCGATCTGGCCGCGAGCCCGCCGATTGACGATCCGGAGGCCGATGATCCCGAGCATCGCAGGCGTCAGGGTCACCGACAGGAGTACCGCGACCAGCACGCATCCGGCCGCGACCGTTCCCATGACGCCGACGAAGGGGATGCCGGTCACGTTCAGGGCGAGCAGTGCGACGAGCACCGTCGAGCCTGCGAAGACCACGGCGTTGCCCGACGTGCCGTTCGCGAGGGCGATGGATTCGTGCACGTCGACACCGGCGAGCACTTGCCGTCGATGGCGGTTGATGATGAACAGCGCGTAGTCGATGCCCACGGCCAGTCCGAGCATCATGCCGAGCACGGGGGTGGCCGACGACATGTCCACGACGCCCGAGAAGGCCAGCGACCCGGCGACGCCGACGCCGACGCCGACGAGTGATGAGACGATCGGCAGCAGCGCCGGCAGCAGC
>NZ_JASBSF010000008.1 GCF_030149085.1 Microbacterium sp.
CTCAATTAGGGCAGGGTCGATGGACCAGATGTCGGGGCGCACATCCACGAACACTGGAGTTGCGCCCGCCCACCGCACAGAGTGACCGGTCGCCGGGAATGTGTAGTCTCCGACGATTATCTCGTCCCCGGGACGGACGCCCAGCGCGAGCAACGAGAGATGGAGCGCGGCTCCGCAGTTGCTGGTCGCGAGTACATCGGGGACACCTGCGATCTCCGCGAAGTCCCGTTCCAACGCAAGACACGCTGGCCCCGCCCCTGACAGCCACCCTGACTCGAACACCCTCTTGACGGCTTCGAGTTCCTCGGCGCCCACCGTGGGTGCTCCCAAGGCAATGTTCCTGGACAAGTCATACCTCCAGAGTCGGGGAAGGGCTCGGTGACTGCGGGACCCCGTGCACCCGCCTCACGATGTATACGGGGCGGCGACGTGCGTCATCTCCTGTGCGCCACACGTACTCGCCAAGCACTCCGAGCCCAACGAGGATGGCCCCTCCGACTGCCAGCACCAATCCGCAGATCAGACATACGGCTGCGGTGAAGGGGGCGAAGAATGCGGTAACTACAGCTGCGAGCAACAAGAGGAGTCCTACGCCACACGCGATCAGCCCGCCCCACGCGATCCACTCGAGTGGCGCATGCGAGAACTCCACGAAGGAGTCGACCACGAGCTTCATCTTTCGCTTGGTCGTCCACTTGCTGACACCGTGTGGACGGGGGAGCTGTTCAAAGTAGATGCGTCGCTGATCGAACCCGACCCAGGCCGCCATCGCAAGAATGTTGCGGTTCAGCTCTGGCATTACGTTCAGTACATCAAGCACGGCCCGTGACACCAGGATCTGTGACGGTCCCTCTGAGGGATAGTTCGGAATGTCGGAGTGGCGCCCGTAGAGACGCGAGAAGACCTTCGCGAAGGATTCGTCCATCCCTTTGCGCGTCGCCCTGACGGAACGGAGCCCCCAGACGATATCCGCCCCCGACTGCCACGCGGCGATGAAGTCGCCGATTGCAGATAGCGGCTCCTGGCGGTCAGCGCTCAGAGTGAGAGCAGCATCTCCTACTGCGTGCGCGAAACCCGCGCTGATTCCCGCGTGCGACCCGAAGTTCCTCGCAAGCTCGACGATTCGCGCTCGACCAACGCCCGCGAGCCTTCGTGAGAGTTCAGCGGAAGTGCCGTCGGTTGATCCGTCGTCGACCACGATCAACTCAAAGCTGACATCCACGTACGTCGCCTGAATCTCGCGATAGAAGTCCGCGATGTCCTGTGCGGACTCGACCTCGTTGAACGCTGGGACGACGAGACTCAGTAATGGTGCCGACCGAGTCATGTGGTCCTTTCGTGGGGTGCGGCGCGTCGGCCACTGTGCGGCAGCCTCTACGCGACCCGCTAAGCCTAACAGCGTGAAATGCGACCTCGTGATCAGGGGACCGGCTGAAAGCTGGACTCGTTTCGCCGCCTAGATGGCGCAGAGTCGGGGCTCATGAACGTCACTGCGTCCACGGGCTTGGAGCAGATACACGCGCTCTACTGGCTGTCTGCGCACTCGCAGTCGCCACATGGCCAAGCGGATCGCGGTGGCGCTTGGTGCGGGCAGCCTGTGGAGCCGAGGATCAGCGCGAAACCGCCCGAGCATCACTGCGTCGACCGAAAGTTCGTCCCAGCAGACCCTCCAGTCTCCCCATGAATGCTGGGACTCCGTCGGTGAGGCCGTATTCTCCTCTGCGACGTATCCCGATGAGGAGGCCAGCCGCGACAAACCCCAGGCGCTGCCACATCGGAAACGGATGCGCGCGATACACGCGCCCTACACCGCGTCCGTACGCGCGGAGCTTCCACCGTTGCTCCGCGCGGCTCAAGCCCGACCGCTCCCCGACGCCTCCGACGTACGCCAGCGGGTCGGTCGCCCACACTATTCCGTTCGCGATGGCTGGATTCTGGTTCAGAACCCGAAGGATAAGGTCAGTGCCTTCTCCTGCCTGCCAGGGGGAGTCAGCCCCTGTCCCGATGGTCTCATCGAAGCCGCCGACAGTCTGGAGGAGCGACAAGCGGATCACCAGCCCCATTTCGATAACGCTCCACACGTTCCTGGTGTCCAAGGGCGTGCCCGGGTGGGGGAGAACAAAGCGAGGATCGCCCTCGACGAGCACGGGCACGGCGGCGAGGTCATGGACAGAGGCCGTTCGACGGATTGCGTCGACGGACCCCTCGGCGAACCATGACGTGTCATTCGGGAACATGACGAGCGGGTCCGGGGCGGAGCCCCGTCGGTCGCGCACGCCGGTGTTTCGTCCTCGCGAGAGGCCCCGTTCGGAGGTTGTGGAGGTGAGCGTTCCCGCTGTTCGTGATGCGTGGGAGCGCACGAGGTCGTGGACCGCGTCGAATTCGCCCTGCGCGACGATGACCAGTTCGTCCGACTCGCCGAGCTGTGGCACCACGGAATCCAGGAGCGTGGCCAGTGACGGCAACCGACCTAAAGTCGACACGACCAGGAGGAGCGGCGACGGGAGAGATGCCGCGGTCATGCAGGGGGCCGCCTTTCGCTGATGGCGGTGACCACGCGCCGTGTTTCTCGGATCATGAGCGCAGTAGTCACGGCTTCCGTGAGCGCGTATCCGATAGCGATGCCTGCGGTCTCGAATGGGATACCGAGAACCACCATCGCGGGCACACCCGCGGCGGTCCCGATCACGGTTGCGGTCATGACAAGACGAACTCGACCTTCAGGAAAAAGGACGTGGCGCGACATTGAGGTCCGTACCGAGTACAGCGCGAACGCTATGCCAAGTGGGGCTACGACACCGGCAGTAACCATCGAATCAAACCAGACCTCGCTCACGACGGGTGCGGCGGCGATGAATACCGCAGCACCAACGGCGCCGAGTCCGGCGTGAGCAAGCAGGGCGCGCTTGATTCGTTTGGAGCGCTCGTGGCCGGCCACCTCGGATGTCCAGCTCTGGAGCGAGTTGGCCAGCGTGAGAGGGATGAACTGCCCCAGCTTCATCAGTTTGTCGGCGGTGGCAAATCCTGCCGCAGGAGCCCCCGGATACATCACGGTTGCCAGCGGGGTCGGTACGGCGGCGTAGACCCCGAGCGCGGCATCCGTAACGGTGACGGGTGCACCGGATCGCACGAGTCGCGGTGCATCCCGCCATCGTGGCCACGGTGCGGGATAGCGAGGAAGGACGCGCGCCGTGTAGAGCGAGGTACCGAGCACGGTGACCGCGATTCCGCTCAGCGGATACACCTCGAGCGGTCCTCCGGCGCCGATCACGACTGCCGCTAGTATCGCCGCGAGCAGGCGGGGTATCGCGTCGTAGTAGGCGATGGCTCCGGGCCGCCCAAGGCCGATCGTGAACCACTGGTAGGAGATCGCGATGAGTGCGCCCTGGGCGCCCATGAGGATGGCAAGCAGCTCGTAACCAGGCGTGGCAATAAGCCAAATGACGAGTGCCATCACCGGCAGGACGAACGCGCTCGTGGCAGCCCGAACGACAAGCGCTTCGCGATAAAGCCGCCCTCGGACGGCGTCGCTTGGCGCTGACGCGATGAGTGCGGGTCCGATCGTCGTCCAGCCGTAGCCGACGAAGATCGCCGCGAAGGTTCCCACGACCTCTCCCGCGAGAGCGCTGGACCAGCCTGCGGAGTCGGCGTTGTGTGCGATGAATGGAAGGACCAGCAGGGGAGAGACTGCCGCGATCACGGGGATGAGCGTGAATCCCGCCAGCCTTCGCCAGAGTGGTGGCGGCGACGACGGGGAAGAATGCCGGATCCCGGCGCTCACGTCAATCGCCTATTGTCGATCGCGCTTCGGAGGACACCCGCGGTTGCCGCGGCACTCCTGTCCCATGTGAACTGCCCGACCCGCTGCGCCCTCTCGGGCCCGCCTCCAGCCGCTCCCGCCCCGCCGAGTGAGCGTTGAATCTCCGCGGCGAGAAGGTGCGGGTCGGTTGCGTCTACGTAGTCGACCGCGTCACCACCGACTTCACGCAGTACTGGAATGTCGTTCGCCACCACATCCAACGACCGCACGAGCGCGTCGAGGACGGGCAGCCCGAATCCCTCGGCGAGCGAGGGGCAGACGTACAACGTGGCCACCTGGAACAGTGCTTCCAGTTGCTCGGTTGTGACCCATCCGGGGAGGATCACATCGCCCTGCAGGCCGAGCGTCAGCACGTCCGCTGACAACGGATCGGGTGAGCCGCCGCCGGTGATCACCGTGAGGGGGCGATGCGGCGATGGAATGTGCGCGAGCGCCCTCAGCAACGCCGGAAAGTTCTTGTGCGGCATCCGGTTTCCCGCCGATAGGACGATGGGCCGCCCGGGCGGGATGTTCAGCGGTGCGAGGACATCCCACGGGTTTGCCACCGGCCGTGGGGGAGCAGCGCCGTTGTGTACGACGTGGATCCGCTCGCTCGCGATCCCCAGATGCTCACGGATGCTTGTGGCGGCGGCGTTGGAGACGGTGATGACGGCGTCCGCGGTCCGCGCTGATCGGGCCATGAGCCAGGCCGTTGCTGTGCGCTGCGCACGGTCTCGGAGGCTTCCCGGCACTTCGTCGTAGATCGCATCGTGGACAGTGACGACCCGCGGAACGCCGTGGCGGATCGGGCCGAAGTTCGCCGGAGCCCAGACGAGGTCCGCGGCGTTTCGGCGGGCGAGTGTATTCGTTGCGAGCACAGCTCCCGCTGCCCAGCTGGCGGGATCAGCCCCGACCCAGTTCACCCGATGGATGCGACCGGGGAAGAACTCTGCAACGCGCTCGGCGCCGCTACGCCCGGTGATCGCGGCGAACTGCACGTCTGGCATTGCCGCGGCAACGCGGGGCAAAAGCTCGCGCGCGTAGGTTTCGGTTCCGCCCCGGGCTCCGGTGAATCCGAGAAGGTCGACGAGAATCCGCTGGGACAATGGTCAACTCTCGATGACTGCGTCATCCGGCATGCTGCGACGCGGTGTCGTGAGGACGCCGGAGAAGAAGCTCATGAGGATCGTCTGGAAACCGAGCATGATCCCCAACGCCGAGGGGATCGCGACCCTGACGACGTCTGTCGCCGCGAGGGGGCCGAATCCAAGACTGCTCCACCAGATGACCTGACCGATGCCGATCGCGATGCCGATGAGGAAGAGGAGCAGACCGAGGAGCAGTCCGCGTTCGGCGCTCCAGTTCGCGACGACTCGGCGGTAGCGCTCGCTCCCAGGCAGGAAGCCTCCTTCGGTCGCGAACAATTTCGTGAGCCAGAAGAACAGTAGGGACTGGTATCCGATGACGCACAGCGCGCTGGCGTAGACCATGGTCGTGACGTCGAACCCGATCGAGCCAATCTGGACGCCGCCAAAAGACAGGATGCCGACGGCAAGCCCTCCGAGGATGAACGCGACGAGCCCTGGGTAGACGAACAGCCACCGCGGCGCGAAGATCAGCAGGAACCGCAGGTGACGCCATCCGTCGTGCCAGCTCCGTAGATGGGGCGGGCGCGAGCGGCCGTCTTTCTTCAACGTCGTTGGCACTTCTTCGATGCGGTACTTGGGACGCGCGAGGGTTGACTTGACGACCATCTCCGAGGCGAACTCCATGCCGGTCGTCTGCAGGTCGAGGTCACGGATGCGGTCGCGGTTGAACCCGCGCAGCCCGCAGTGGAAGTCCCCGATGTTCGGGCGGAAGAACAGCTGCCCGATCCCCGAGAGCACGGGGTTCCCCAGGTACTTGTGCAGCGGCGGCATGGCTCCGGGCGCGATACCGCCTCTGAACCGGTTGCCCATCACGAGGTCGGCGCCGTCGCGGAGCCGGTCGACGAACGGCTGCAGGTTCTCGAAGTCGTAGCTGTCGTCGGCGTCCCCCATGATGATGTAGCGGCCGTGTGCGTTCTCGATGCCGTTGATCAGGGCAGCACCGTAACCGCGCCGCGGGGCGTGGGAGACGCGCGCACCGAGTCGCTGCGCGATCTCTTGAGAACCGTCGGTGCTGCCGTTGTCAGAGATGAGTACCTCGCCGGCGATGCCAGAGCGCTCCAGGAATCCCTGCGCCTTGCGGATGCAGACCTCAAGCGTCTCGGCCTCGTTGAGGCATGGCATGAGGATCGTCAGCTCGAGATCGGTTGCGTCGTTTGTCGCGGTCACGAGAGAGGTCCTTCGTTCGGGGGGACCGGGCCAGCGAGGCGGTCGATCTCTTTCACGATGGCGTCCACCGTCCGAGAGATCGTGCGAGTCCGCACCGCGTCCAGGTACCACTGATAGGTCGAGTCTCGCAGGCGATCGCCGGCGCGTACGCACGCCACGATCGCTGCGGCAAGATCGTCTGCGGCAACAGATGCGGCCACGTGGCCGTTGACACCGTCGTCCACGAGCTCGGTCGCTGCGTTACCCTCGCCAGCGACGAGCACGACAGGTGTGCCATGCGCGGCCGCTTCCACGACGACCAGACCGAAGCCTTCGCGGCGGGAGGGGTTCACCAGACACGCCGCCCCAGCCATGAGCTCGTCGAGCTCGCCCTCCTCGACGAAGCCGGGCATCCGTGTCCAGGCGTCTCCGCCGACGCGGGCGACCTCAGACCGGATCTGTTCAGTGGTGGCACCCTGCCCCAGGATCACGAGCTCGAGGTCGGGGATCTCTGCCCGCGCGGCGGTGACCGCGGCGGGGAGGGACTCGACGCGTTTGTCGCCGATGTGGCGGCCCGCATACAGAACGAACGGTGGCTGCGCTGCAGGTCTTGGCGGCCCGGTGGTGACGCTGCCATCGATCAGGCCGGGGCTCAGGAGCAGTGTGCCGCGGAAGCCCTCCGTCCGCAGGCGGTCGGCGCTTAATCGGGAGTGACAGGTAGCCACGGGCGTCATCGCGATCGCGATCCGCTGAAGCAGCCACGCAACCGTACCCATCACCGAACCCGCGTAGGCGACCCAGTGCGCGCGCCGCCAGACCTCGAGGTAGTCCACGATCAGCGGAGTCCGTGCGCCGATTAGTGCGAGGCGCGCCGCGAAGACATTGAGGACCGGCAGGCCGCTAACGATGACTGCTCGCGTGCTGCGCCGCCGCCGGCTCAGTGCGCCGAACACGCCTGCGGCAAACCGGAGTGCGGCGGCGCCGCGCCGCACGCCTGCATCGTCGTAGAGTCGCAGGCGGCCGGTGATTGCGTCGATCCGATAGGGCGCTGTGGGCGCCGCGCCCGTCCACTGCTGGGCAGTGAGGTACTCCACGTCTTCGCCTCGTGCTACCAGGTCTCGGGCGAAGGCGTCGTACTGGCGCTCGCCGCCTCCCTTGGTGAGGGGGTATACACAATCGAAGACGATCGCAATGCTGCGTCCGGCCATACTCAACAGCCCACGACCTGGAATAGTCGCGCATCGCCTTGCGAGTCGATGAGTTTGAGATGCTCGCCCGAGTCCACGTTCTGGATGCCCGCTCGCTCAGTAGCTGCGTCGTCGCGGTTGAAGACGTTCTGTGTGCCGAAATCGAGCACATGGGATACCCCGAGCCTGCGCACTGCGTCGCACACCCGGGGATCCGAATCGATGTTCCGCAGATGCTCGTCCAGGTAGATCTCGTCCTCGTTGCGGGACCCGAACACGTGGAGCTCGACGACGTCCCGTCCGGCGAGCGCGTATGCCAGGGACGTGCCTGTCCAGGGGCTCCCCGCGATGAAGGCATCTGGGGGCGTCTCGTCGCCCAGGCGGTCGATAAGGGCCGCCTCATCGGCGGTGAGCAGCGCGGCGGACGCGTCAAGGCGATACGCCACCTGCGCCTGAGCGATTGCACCGGACACGTTCGGGCCGGCGGCGACGCTGAACAGCAGCGCCGCCGCCGCAACAGTCGCCGCTGCACGCAGCTGCGTACCTGGGCGCAGCATCCGTGCCGATCCGTCCGCCAGGAAGACGACGCCGAAGACGGCCACGGGGATCCCCGCAACCGGGAGTAGTGCGGCGAGGCGGAAGGAGTCGTTATACCAGGGGTTGGTGACCATCTCACGCAGCAAGAACTCAACGGGAGTTCCCGAGACGAGGACGAACATGAATGCTGCGACGGCGAAGGGCAGAGCGAAGAGACCCTGCCGGGGTCGACGGGCAATCGCCACGAGACCGGCGATCAGCAGGAACGCCGTCACCAGCGTCACGGGATAGGAGCGCGGGCTGATGAGCACGGCCTCACCAAAAGCCTGCGCGGTCGATTGCCACGCCCCCCAGCGCGACATGTCCCAACCGGTGCGGGAAAAACGCCACAGGCCCGCGCCCACGAGCAGGATCAGCGCGGCGGCCGAGGAGTGCGTGATCCACACGCTTCGGGACGAGCGCTCGATCGCCCGCGTGAGCAGGAACACCAGAACGACGGCTGCGCCCATGGCATACAACGCGAGGAACGCGTTGGGATGCGCGAGGCCGATGCCGGCGAGTAGCACCAGCAGCAAGCACGTGGAGCGCAGTGCGTCTGCCCATCCGACCGGGCGTAGCAGCATCCACACGGCCGCAAGGCCTGCGGGCAGCACGGCGTACGCCGTCGCGTTGGGGTAAAGGACACCGAAATCAAACAGCAGAATGGGGAACGCGCCGAACCCGGTCGATAGCGCGGCAGCCGCGATGCCGACCGCCATCCTGCTGCCGAGCGTCGTGAGCGAGAGCGCCACGACTGAAGCCGGCCATGCGACAGCACCGAGAGCGATGTTCGCGGCGTTCACTGCGACGGGCACGCTGGCCCCCGAGATCAGTCCAGACAGTGAGACCAGAGCATGCCACGCGTTGGGGTAGAAGGCGATGTCGCTCGTGGCGCCGATGTGGAAGGCCGAGGCGTTCGCGGTGTCCATCGTGTAGCGGATCGTGTTGAGGTGCACGATCGCGTCGAAGGTCTGCGAGATGTTCTCGGGGCGACCGAATACGGTCATGAGCTGGATGATGATCGCCGCGCTTGCCACGATGAACGCTGCGGCTGTCGTGAGCGTGACCCTCAGGGGCGGGGCGGTCGGCGACTCCTTGACCCAGAGCAGCCGGATCGCGGCGGCGATGGCGGCGATCAGGACGGTGACGATCGCGATGGGGATTGGGCCCCAGCTCAGCCCGACCGCCCCGGCGAGGACGGAGGCGACCGCCAGGACGGCCAGTGACAGCGCCGGTGCGAAGAACCAGAGGGCGAGACGGCGCACCCCCCAGCCGGCGACGATGATCACCGTGCCCGGGAGAACCAGGGCGAGGGTAGCCACTGCGAACGGCGCGATCGCAGCCGACCAGCTCTCGATCATGTGCGTGATCGCCCCTTCACTCGGTCAACGCATCATGGTAGTAGATGCGCTCGCTCGAACCCTGCGAAGGCGCTGGCGGTGACCGTGCGCGGGTAAACTGCCGTGGTTCCCTTCTCGCCAGAGTCGTCTTCCCGACTCTCAGATCGAAAGCCTGATCCACCATGGACCTTCTCGTTGTCGGCTCGGGCTTTTTCGGCCTCACAATCGCGGAGCGGGCCGCGAGCGCCGGCCGTCGCGTGACGGTGATCGATCGCCGTTCCCACATCGGCGGTAACGCGTTCAGCGAGGCTGAGCCCGCTACAGGCATCGAGGTGCACCGGTACGGGGCGCACCTGTTCCACACCTCGAACGCGACGGTCTGGGAGTACGTCAACCGATTCACGGCCTTCACGCCGTATGTGCATCGGGTCTACACGAACCACGGAGGTGTCGTCTACCCTCTGCCGATCAACCTCGGCACGATCAACCAGTTCTTCCACGCCGCGTACTCGCCAGCGCAGGCGCGCGCGCTGATCACTGAACAGGCGGGGGAGTTCGACCCCAAGACCGCTCGGAATCTCGAGGAGCGTGCGATCGGCTTGATCGGCCGCCCGCTGTACGAGGCGTTCATCCGGGACTACACGGCTAAGCAGTGGCAGACCGATCCGACTGAACTGCCTGCCGAAGTCATCAGTCGCCTGCCGGTGAGGTACACCTACGATAACCGGTACTTCAACGACACCTGGGAGGGTCTGCCCGTCGACGGGTACACCGCATGGCTGGAGCGGATGGCCGATCACCCGAACATCACCGTGAAGCTCGATACTGATTTCTTCGATCCGTCGCAGCCGCTCCACAAGGCTGCCACTGTCGGGCAGGTCCCGATCGTCTACACCGGTCCGATCGACCGGTACTTCGACTATGCAGCGGGGGAGCTGTCGTGGCGCACGCTGGACTTCGAGGAAGAGGTCCTCGAAGTCCAGGATTTCCAGGGCACCCCGGTCATGAACTATGCCGACGCGGACGTCCCGTACACCCGCATCCATGAGTTCAAGCACTTCCACCCCGAGCGGGCAGACCGCTACCCGACCGACCGAACGGTCATCATGCGGGAGTTCTCCCGCTTCGCGACTCGCGACGACGAGCCCTACTACCCCGTCAACACCTCCGAGGACCGCGCGGGTCTGCTGGCCTACCGGGACCTGCAGAAGGGGGAGAAAGACGTCCACTTCGGCGGGCGACTGGGCACGTACCAGTACCTGGACATGCATATGGCCATCGGCTCCGCCCTCACGATGTGGAGCCGGGAGTTCGCATAGTGATACCTGATCGCAGAGGGCGTTTGGTGGAGGTCAGATGAGCGGTTCAGCTGTCGTCGGCGGTGGGATTGTCGGACTCGCGATCGCTCGGCTTCTCGCGTCCAGGGGTGAGCGTGTCGAGGTATTCGAAAAGGAGTCGCGGGTAGCCGCGCACCAAACCAGCCACAATTCCGGCGTCGTCCACGCGGGCCTGTACTACGCTCCCGGCTCGCTAAAGGCAGAGCTTTGCGCGTCGGGCCGGCGCTCGATGCGCGAATACTGTGAGCAGAAGGCCTTGCCCTACCGAGAGCTCGGCAAGCTGGTTGTCGCGGTCGATGACACTGAGCTGGCGGCGCTAGGTGAGATCGAGCGTCGGGCAACGCTGAATGGCGTACCCGGCTTGAGGCGAATCAACGACCCGGCGGCGATCCGGGAGATCGAGCCCCACGCTGCTGGCGTTGCGGCGGTCCACTCGCCTCACACTGCCGCGGTTGACTACGCGGCGGTGGCCGAGGCGATGGCGCAGGACGTTCGCGATTCCGGCGGGTCGATCCGTCTCAGCACTCCTGTCACGGGGTTACGACGCGAGGCAGGAGGCGTGCATGTCTCGACGCCATCCAGTGATTCGCGGTTCGATCGCGTCGTCGTGTGTGCGGGGCTCCAATCGGATCTGATCGCAAAGATGATCGGTGCTGACCCCTCGCCGCGAATACTCCCGTTCCGAGGTGAGTACTGGGAACTGGCCCCCGAGAGAGGTCACCTCGTGCGCGGCATGCTCTACCCGGTGCCCGACCCGCGCTTCCCTTTTCTCGGTGTCCACTTCACTCGCGGGGTCTATGACAGCGTGCACGTGGGTCCGAACGCGGTTCCGGCGCTCGCGCGTGAAGGCTATCGATGGCGCAACCTGTCGATCCGCGACACCTGGGGTTCTCTGGTGTGGCCAGGGGCGGCGCCGCTAGCCAAGAAGCACTGGAGAATGGGCCTCGATGAGATCTCAGCGTCGCTCTTCAAGCCCCTCTATTTCCGAAAAGCGAGAAGGTTCATTCCTGAGTTGCGTCAGTCCGACCTGACCACAAAGATCGGTGCAGGCGTGCGTGCTCAGGCGTGGGGCCGTGGTGGAGAGCTCCTGGACGACTTTGCTGTCGACCAGGTTGGTGCAGTTACCGTATTGCGCAATGCTCCATCTCCGGCGGCAACGAGTTCCATCGCGATCGCCGACTACGTGGTGCGAAACTACTTGCGCTAGTTCGGGGTCGGTTCCTCCACCAGTGCGGGCATCGGCATCCACTCTCGGTCCCGGGCGATGGCACGGCCGTCCCGCAGTCCGCGGAAGAGATGGCTGGTGCCACGCATGGTGCGCTCGACGACGACCAGCCGGATGATCTCCTTGGCGAAAGTGAGCGCCGTGCCGACGGCGAACGGAAGGGGGCGGTAGAAACCCACCGACCGGTAGTACTGCTTGATGAGGGCGCGGTTGCGCATGATGTAGTACCGGTAGGCGTCGCTCGAGGCGTTCATGTGGCGCACGCCCATATCCCACTGCTTGATCTCGCGGGTGCGCCGCAGCACGAATTCGTTCACGATGACGGATGTCGTGATTCGAGATGCCAGCCATCCGTAGACCTGGTCATCCCAGTAGATGAAGAACCGCGGATCGGGCAGGCCGATGCGGGCGACGATGTCACGATGGATGAACATCCCCTCGAAGCACCCGGAGTTCATCTCCTTGAAGCCCGAGTGGTCGAACTCCGCCGGGGCGAAGGGGATCGGGATGCCCATGCGGGCCGCGATGCGGTACTGCCAGTAGAACTCGCTGCCGTCGAAGTCGTAGCGGCGACCCTGGATGGAGCGGAAGCGCCCCGACCAGCGGCCCATCTTCGCGAGGCCGTCGGGAATCACCTCGACGTCGTCGTCCATGAGCCAGATCCACTCGGATCCGAGCTCATACGCCGTCTGCATTCCGGCGCTGAATCCTCCGGAGCCGCCCGTGTTGGTCTCGAGGCGACGGTAGACCAGTTCCGTACCGAGGAGGTCGCGGAAGGACTCCACGACCTCGGTGGTGTCATCCGAGGAGGCGTTGTCGATGACGACGACGTGCCCCGGCTTCGGTTCCATCTCGCTGATGCTGGTCAGGAGGCGCGCCAGCAACCCGGAGCGATTGAAAGTGACCGCGACGATGGTTGCCGTCGCGGGATCGAACCCTTCAGCTGTCGCGGTCATCGCTCCGCCTCGAAGACCGCCCGCCACGCGTCGGGCGACGTGAGCTGGGGAAGGTCGCGACGATACTGCTCGGCCAGCTTTGGCCAGCGTCTACGGAGCTGCCGGTGCAGGGCGACCGAATCGCGCAGCTTGCGTCGGAACTGCCTGCGGTCGCGAGTGTAGATGTTCTTGCCCCGGCCATCGGCGGAACTCACGAGTGCACTGTCGTAGACCGGAAGGCGCCACCAGTGCGCGTCGAGCTTGCCGAACTCCACCTCGGGCTGCATGAGGTTGGCGGGATCTGGGCGGTGGATCCAGTGCGAGAGGAGGGTTCGCAGCGTGAACCACCGCAGCCGCATGCCGGTGGGATTGTCGTACTCATGGCGACGCGACTGTTTGAACACGACGCGACCCTTGCGAGCGCGCAGTGTGGTGCTGTCATCGCGATGCACGACGGTCTCGGGGAACTGGGATGCGAGAGCTCTGGCTGCAGGCATCGCGGTCGCGAGGTTCTGCCACATGTGCTGGGGGCCGCTGAGGATGTCGCGGAGCGCCCGATGGCGAAGCGTGACCGGGTAGTACTGCATCATCATCAGATGCTTGAGGTCCATCCGCCTGCTGTGCCGAAGGAGTGTGCCACCCTCCGGTACCCGCGAGTGCAGGAGTCCCGCAACGATCCGGTTGCGGGCATGGAAGTAGGCCTGCCAGTCGATCGTGTCGTCCTTGCCGACCCACGACACGTGCCACAGGGCGATGCCCGGTACGGAAACGGTCGGGAACCCCGCTTCGCCCGCCCGGAGGCAGTACTCGGCGTCGTCCCACTTGATGAAGGCAGGAACAGCGAGGCCGACCGCACGGACCGTTTCCATCGGGATGAGGCACATCCACCAGCCGTTGTAGTCCGAATCCAGCCGCTGGTGCAGGATCTTCGTCTGCCGCAGGTTGCTCGCGCTGAAGTCGTGCGGGAACTCCTCCTGATAGAGCGTGCGCCACATGAACGGCACCTCATCCACGACCTCGGCCCACGCGTGCAGTTTGGGTCGATCGAGCAGATCGAACATGTGCGCGCCGACGATCGTGGGCCGAGTCGCATACTGCCCGAACACGATCGAGCGACGCAGGGATTCCGGCTCGATCAGGACGTCGTCATCCAGGAGCTGCACGAAGTCGCTGTCGGGGCGATCCAGGGTCTCGAGCATCGCGCGAGAGAAGCCCCCCGACCCGCCGAGGTTGGGCTGCCGGATGATCTGCAGCGTCTCGCCGAGCCGTTCGCTCAGCTCAGGATGCTCGGGGCGGTCGGCGACGAGCTCGGTGCCCTGGTCGATGACGAAGATCCGGTCGATGAGTTCCAGGACATCAGGGCTGTCGGCGAGGCTCGCGAGCGTCTGCACGCAGTAGTCCGGCTTGTTGAAGGTCGTGATGCCGAGGCTCGCCTTGCCGGTTCGCACCGGTTCTTCCTCGGTCGTCCACTCGGCGCCCTCGAACACCGCGGCGCTTTCGTCGGCCACGATGTCGAACCAGATCCAGCCGCCGTCGCTGTAGCGATCGAGCGCGAGATCGAAATGCGTCTCGGCGTTGCCCGATACCTCGCGGGTGTCCAGTCGCTGACGCACGCCGTTGCCGTTGGAACGGTAGACCAGGACCGTCGCAGGGCCGCTGGTGCGCACCGTGAGTCGGATCTGTCGCACGACCGTCCAGTGCTGCCAGTAGGACGCGGGGAACGCGTTGAAGTAGGTGCCCAGTGACACGCGCCGTCCAGCGACGATGCGGGCCCGCCGACGGTCGAGGATGTTGCCGAGGTGGGCTCGGCTTGACACGCGCACGGGCTGCTCGTCGATGACCGACCAGATCTCGGGGTCGGCGTACAGCGGAAGCAGGTCGGGGTCGCGCTCGAGGGGGAACACGACGTTCTGGAGGACGTGGATCACGAAGGAAGTCTCCGGTCAGACGAGAGGTGGCTGATCGAGGCCGAGACCGTAGCCTACCTTCCCTCCCTTCGCAGTATCCGAGTGGCGCGCTGCGTAGCGAGGCTGCAGCTTGGCCAGGAACAGCACGGTCAGCATCCAGCCCCACAGCAGGAGCGGGCTGGACTCGGTGATCCCCTGGATGACGACGATGACGCCGACGGCGACGGGGAGGAGCGACACGGTGGCGGTGACCCGGTCGTC
>NZ_JASBSF010000009.1 GCF_030149085.1 Microbacterium sp.
GCCATGCCGATACCGACGGTGACGATGTCGTTGGGCACGAACTGCATCGTGTCGTAGATCGCCATACCCGCCGAGAACGAGCCACCGGGCGAGTTGATGGAGAGGTAGATGTCCTTCTGCGAGTCCTCCGCAGCAAGAAGCAGAATCTTCGCGCAGATCTCGTTCGCGTTCTCGTCGCGCACCTCCGACCCCAGCCAGATGATGCGGTCTCTCAGCAGCCTGTCGAAGACGCTCGTCGCGACCAGTGGTTCAGCCATGTGTGCTCCCGTGTTCGTTGCGTGACATCGAATCTACCGGCGGGGTTCGGGCGACCCGCTCGTGTTCGCCGTAGGCAGATCGTGCGGCGCGGTGAGCTCCCGGGCGTACGCCTCGACCGAGCGGCGATAACGGGTGAGGTGCGGTGCGAGGGCCGCCAAGGCGACGGATGCCGCGGCATCCGGCTGACCTGCCGAAACGAGCGTGAGGGCATAGAACGCGGCTACCTCGTCTCGGAGCTCCACCGCGGCACCGCGCTCGTACTCGGGCCGGAGCAGGTCCAGAGCCTCCTCGACACGGCCAAGGTTGCGCAGCGTGCTCGCGAGCTGGATGACAGCCTGCGGGAGTTCGGGGCCCGAAAGGCCCGCGGCAATCGCTGCGCGGTACAGGGACTCTGCCTCGCGCTCCAACCCGGCGGCATCCCGTGCGCCTGCGCGTTCGAACAGCGCACGCGGATCGTCTCCGGCGCGCTCGGCTGCGATCGCATCGATGAGCACAATTCGCTCCTCGTCGGTGAGGGAATCATCCGCCCACACGGCAGCCACCCGCTTATCCCAGGTCTGCACCATCTACCCCTTGCTAGGGCAAAGGGCGGATGCTGCGTGCTGCAGCATCCGCCCTTCGTAACCGTTTGGTCTACTAGGCGTCGGCCTTCTTCGAGGTGCGCGGTGCGCGCTTCTTCGGCGCCGGCTTCTCTTCGGCCTCGATGATCTCGTCGGCGTCGGCTGCGGCATCGGCGATGTCCTGAGCCTCCTCGACGACCTCTTCCTCAGCCTCGTCCTCGGCGAGCACGAGGTGCGCGGACAGGTCGACGGCAGCGCCGGCCGTGTCGACGATCTTCACGTCGCGCAGTGCGCGGACAAGCGCCTTGCTGCGCGCAACCTCGCCCACCATCGCCGGAAGCTGGTTGCCCTGCTGAATCGCGTTCACGAAGTCCTGCGGCGACATACCGTATTGTGCAGCCGACTGGATGAGGTACTGCGTGAGCTCATCCTGCGAGACCTTGACGTCATACGTCTCGGTGAGCTTGTCGAGGATCATCTGCGTGCGGAACTGCTTCTCGGACGCCTCGGTGACCTCGGCGCGGTGCTCATCGTCTTCGAGACGGCCCTCGCCCTCGAGGTGCTGGTGAACCTCGTCTTCGATGAGGCCGGCAGGCACCGGAATCTCAACCTGCTCGATCAGCATGTCAACGAGCTTGTCGCGCGCAGCGGCGGTCTGCTGCAGGCCCGACTGCTGGGAAGCAGTTGAACGCAGGCTTTCGCGGAGGTCCGCGATGGTGTCGAACTCGCTCGCGATCTGCGCGAAGTCGTCGTCTGCCTCGGGCAGCTCGCGCTCCTTGACGCTGGTCACGGTGACCGCAACCTCGGCCTCTTCACCGGCGTGGTCGCCACCGACGAGCTTCGAGCGGAACGTCGTGTCTTCACCTGCGGTGAGCGACTCGATGGCCTCGTCGATGCCCTCGAGCAGCTCGCCCGAACCAACCTCGTACGACACGCCCTCGGCGCGGTCGATCTCGGCACCTTCGATCGTGGCGACGAGGTTGAGCTCGACGAAGTCGCCAGAGGTGGCGGGGCGGTCCACGGTGATGAGCGTGCCGAAGCGAGCACGAAGCTTGTCGAGTTCGGCATCCACGGCAGCGTCGTCGACCTCGACCGCCTCGATCTCCACGGTGAGACTGTCCAGGGCGGGGAGGGTGACTTCGGGGCGAACATCGACCTCGATCTCGACCTTCAGGTCGCCAGAGAAGTCCTTCTCATTGGGCCACTCGGTGATGTCGGCGCTCGGGCGACCGATGACGCGCAGCTCCTGCGCCTCCACTGCCTCGCGGTAGAAGCGGTCGAGTCCGTCGTTGACGGCGTGCTCGAGGACTGCCCCGCGACCGATGCGCTGGTCGATGATCGGAGCCGGAACCTTGCCCTTGCGGAAGCCAGGGATCTGGACATCCTTCGCGATGTGCTCGTACGCGTGCGCGATGCTCGGCTTGAGTTCGTCGGGGGTGATCGAGAGCAGCAGCTTGACGCGGGTCGGGCTGAGCTTCTCGACAGTGCTGGTGACCATGCCTGTGTTGTTCTCCTCGTGCTGCACCGCACCGAAGCGCGGTGAAAGGTCTGGGTGTAGGGCCGTGACGTCGGGGCGACAGGATTTGAACCTGCGACTTCCCGCTCCCAAAGCGGGCGCTCTACCAAGCTGAGCTACGCCCCGGGCGGGATCTCACGCGCTGTGCGACAGACGGCCCACAGAAGTCTAGCTGACGCGCGGGCCAGCGTTGCGGGGTGCCGTCGATCTCCCGGGCGTTGGGGCTCTCCTCGGGGTAGGACGATTCGCCCGGCATTCGTCCTACGCCGGCGATTTCTCCTACCTTCGGGAGGCACCGGCGGGCGGCGGATGCGAGGACGGGTCGCGGTGCCCTATAGACTGTCGGATGCTGCGGCTCCGGCCGCTGCGGGGGCGTAGCTCAATGGTAGAGTCCCAGTCTTCCAAACTGGTTGTGCGGGTTCGATTCCCGTCGCCCCCTCCATCGCTCTCACGTGCGGCCGAAGGCCGTGCGGGAGGGCGATTGTGCGTGTTGCGGGAAGCGAACCCGCAGGGTGGGCCCACGCCGCCGGAGGCTCCGCGCGGCGCGGAGCGGCGCGTGGAGTGGCGGTGGGGACGATTCCCGTCGCCCCCTCCAACCCACCGAGGCCTACTCGCCCGCGTCGCGGGCCTCGCGGTGCGCTGCGACGTGCTCGCGGTAGACCTCGGCGTTACGCAGGATGCCGAGCTTCTCGTCTTCCGTGAGCTCACGACGCACCTTCGCGGGGACGCCGGCGACCATCGATCCGGGCGGGATGATCGTGCCGCCGAGAACGAGTGCTCCCCCGGCCACGAGTGATCCCGCACCGATGACGGCGCCGGAGAGAATCACGGATCCCATACCGATGAGGCATCCGTCTTCGACGGTGCAGCCGTGGACGACGGCGTTGTGGCCGACCGAGACGTTCGCGCCGATGACCACCGGGCTGCCGGCATCCACATGCACCGAAACGTTGTCCTGCAGATTCGAACCGGCGCCGACCGTGATCGACGCGCTGTCGCCGCGAAGCACAGCGTTGTACCAGACGCTGGACTCGGGCCCGAGCCGAACGTCGCCGATCACGCGCGCGCCTGCCGCGAGGAAGGCTGACTCGTCGATCTCGGGCCTCAGCCCGGCGATGGAAAGAACGGATGCAGCGTCGGAATTCATGCCTTGACAGTAGGGCAGGGGCGTGTCACGGGGCTAGACGAGGTGCGTCACCCGTCCTCCGAGCAGGGTCGCACGAACCTCCATCGACCGCAGCGCGGATTCGGATGCCGTCATCGGATCTTCCCCGCACAGCACGAGGTCTGCGACCGCCCCCGGTTCGATGCGACCGGGAGCAGTGGAGCCCCCGTGTGTCGACGCACCCAGCGCGACACGTGCGTCAACGGCCTGGTCGACCTGCCACGGTGAGCGACCGTCGCGGGTGCGATAGATCGCCGATGCCATCGCCGCCCACGGATCGAGCTGCGCCACCGGCGCATCGGAGCCGAACAGCAGATTCGCTCCCGCGTCCACCAGCGCGCGGAAGGGGTATGGCCTGGCGATCTGGGCCGACCAGATCGTGTCGGAGAGGTCCCGGTCATCGAGCGCATGCTCCGGCTGGACGCTCGCCCCGACACCGAGGCGAGCAAAACGCGGGATGTCGACGGCCGAAACCAGCTGGGCATGCTCGATCGTTCCGGTCGCTCCCGTCACCGCGAACGCGTCAAGCGCGTGAGTGTTCGCGAGATCGCCGATCGCGTGGATCGCACATGAGATGCCGTGAGCCGCGGCATCCGTCATGAGTGCGACCAGCTCCGCGGGCGGGATGGTCAGAACCCCGTGATTGTGTGCATCGCCGGGATACGGATGCGAGCACGCGGCCGTTCGGGTTCCCAGCGACCCATCGGTGATGACCTTCAACGGTCCCACCGTCACCAGCTCGCTCAGCCGGTCGCCGCTGCGCCATCCCGTCTCGATGAGCCGGCTGAGCTGCGACGGGTAGGTGCCGAACTCGACGCGCAGTGAATCGAAGCCCGCCGCAACACGGCGAGACCACGCGTCCGCATTCCACCCCATGTCGAGGTCAACGATCCCGACGACCCCCCGGGATGCGGCGTGTCGTGCGAGCTCGGCGACGGCCTCGTCGTCGTCATCGGGGGTAGCAGCCGCCAGCCGACGAGTGATCTCAAAGGCCGGCTCCTCCCGCAGCATCCCCGATGCGTCCGGGGGCGTGATCTCCTCGCGCGCAAAGGCGGCAGAGTTCAACCACACACTGTGCAGGTCCGCGTTGATCAGGTACGTGGGGATGCCGCCGGTTGCCTCATCCAGCATCTCGAGCGTCGGTTCGTCGGGCCAGAAGGCATCCCGAAAGCCCGCACCAACATGGATGCCGCGACCGAGGAGCGGGGCGCCCGCCATGATGTGAGCGGCATGAAGCGCTGATTCGGCAGCACCGAGCGGCTCACGCTGTCGGGTGAGAGCGGCGGACACCGTGTGCACGTGGTGATCCCACAGGCCCGGGATGAGCCACGCGCCGTCTGCCTGCAGCACCTCGCCGACCGGACGAACAGCGCCGGCGGGGGCAAGATCACTGATGCGGCCACCCTCGATGAAGACGTCATACGCGCCGTCGACGGGCAAGAGCTCGCTTCCCGGTCCTGTGATCTGCACGCCGACAATTGTCGACACCGTCGCGCCGAGGGCACTCATGCGCGGGCGTCGTTCGCGCGGCGCATCTCCGCGGCAAGCGTCGGATTGTGATGCGGGCCGTCGTTCTCAAGCTCACGGATGACGTGATCGACGAGCTCGACCGGACGATTCTGACTGAGCTTGCGCTTGGCCGTCACCGACGTCGGCGTGAGGCGAAAGCCCACGGTGCCGCGCTCGAGTCGCTCGACGAAGTCGGCATCGTTCGGGCGCTCCCACAGCAGCCGGGGCTCGGACATCGGGGACTCAAAACGCGCAACCAAGCGATCGAGCACGCGCAGGTTCTCCTCCGTGGACAGCAGCTCGGGTACGCCCCGCAGGTGGACTGTCACAAAGTTCCAGGTCGGGACGCTCGGCCGGTCACCGTACCATCCGGGTGAGATGTAGCCGTGCGGCCCCTGGAAGACGATGAGAAGCTCACGTTCTCCGAGCCCCAGGATCAGGTCATCGGGCTTGCCGACGTGACCGACGACGGTGAGGTCGTCTCTCGTGTCATCCAGAAGCACTGCATAGTGCGAGGCGACGAGACCGTCATCCGTCGAACTGACGAGTGTCGCCCACGGATTGTGTTCGACAACCCGCCGCAACTCGCCAACATCGGTCATGGCGAAGCTCGGGTTCTGGCGCATGCGTTCAGCCTAAGGCGGCAGGATCCATGGTCACGCTTGGCACCGGGGGCACCAGTACAGCTTCCGCGACGCAGCCTCTTCGACGATGATTGCGGTGCCACAGATGCGGCACGGCAGCCCGGCGCGGTGGTAGACCCAGTGACGGTCGTCGCGGTGTGCCATGGCGCGGCGGTAGGCGTCGGCATCCAGGTCGTCCATCGTCATCATCTGGCCGGTCTCGACGCCGATCTGCAGCAGTCGCGTCCAGTCACGCCAGAGTGACCTCACCGTCTCTTCCGGCACGTCACGCCCAGGAGTGTGCGGGTTCAATCGCGCACGGAACAGAAGCTCAGCTCGATAGACATTGCCGATTCCGCTGACGACCGACTGGTCCATCAGCAGCAGTCCGATCGGTGTCGGCGCCCGCCGCACCCGGGCGGTGAACCGCTCTTCACCCTCGGCGAGATCGTCGACGAGCGGATCCGGCCCGAGCTTTGCGATCGAGGCGGCTACCTCATCCGGCGTCTGCAGCTCGCATGCTGTCGGTCCCCGCAGATCAGCGCACGTCTCATCGGTGAGCAACCGCAGCCGAACCTGACCAACCACTGGCGGCGGCCACTGACCTTCCTCGTCGGGCAGGCCTGTCGTCTGCTCCGACATCCGCACGTGAACCCGTGCTCGCCGGGGGGCCCCGATCGAGGTGAGCGAATTCTCGCCCGCGGCATCCAGAATCGGCTCGTCGATCACCGTGCCGCGCTGGTTGGTCTGCCCCATCCGGCCGTTGGCCGCCGCGATGGTCGGGTCGGCGTCGATCACGCCCGCGAAGTCCCACGCACCGTACATACCGAGGTGCACACGCAGCCACAGATCCCCATCGAAGCGCAGGAACATCTGCTTGCCGACGGCACGGGCCTCGAGCATCTCTCGTCCCGCGAGCGCAGCTGCACCCTCGGCGAAGCGGCCCTGCGGACTGGATGCGTCAACCAGACGACCGACGAAGTTCCGCGCGAACTGCCGGGCGATCCGGTGAACGGAATGACCCTCGGGCATCAACCAGCTTCTGGGTCGAACGAGTCCGTCGCCGCGGTGCTCGCCACATCACGCGGGTCAGGCAGCAGAGACCCGTCGGCCTCGTACGCCGCGATCTGGCCGATCCGGCGCACGTGACGCTCCTCGTTCGAGAACGGCGTCTCGATGAACCGGTCGATAAAGGTCACGACCTCGTCGAAAGAGTGCTGCCGGGCTCCGATGGCGATGACGTTCGCATCGTTGTGCTGCCGGGCGAGTTCCGCGGTTGCGATGCTCCACACGAGGGCGGCACGGATGCCACGCACCTTGTTCGCGGCGATCTGCTCACCGTTGCCCGATCCCCCGAACACGATCCCGAGAGCTTCGACTCCCGCGCTCTGATCGGCGACGACGCCAAGAGCGGCACGGATACAAAACGATGGGTAGTCGTCGACGGCGTCGTACTCGATCGGACCGTGGTCGATGACCTCGTGACCCTGCTCGGCCAAATGGTGCTGGAGTTGCGTGGAGAACTCCATGCCGGCGTGGTCGGTGGCGATATGGATGCGCATGGCTCCCATCCTAGGGAAGCGCCGGTGAGCGACGGGGACCGATATTCGCCGATATGATGTTTTCATCATGCCATTGAATGATGCCCAACGCCCGCTTTACGAAGTCAAGGCCAACCTGTTCAAGGGGCTCGCTCATCCGTTCCGCATCCGCATCCTTGAACTCTTGTCTTCGAGCCCAGAAGTGAGCGTGGCCGATCTGCAAGCTGAGACGGCGCTCGAGGCCTCGCACCTGTCGCAACACCTGGCGGTGCTCCGCCGCCATCGCCTCGTGCAGTCGGAGCGCCGAGGCAGCCACGTGTTCTACCGACTTGCCGATCCCCGCGTTGCCGACCTGCTGGCTGTCGCACGAGCGCTGCTCCTGAGCATGCTGGAAGCCGACAGTGCTCAGTTGGCCCACGTCGACACACTGCCCTCGTTCGGCACGGTAGCGCCATGAGCCGGGCACGACGCTCGGCCCGGTCGCTCGCACGATCGGCGCGAGCGCTCTTGCCGAGCATCCAGGACTATCGCCGACTGCCACGCACGTGGCGGGGAGACCTCGTTGCCGGGGTCACCGTCGGAATCGTCGCGCTGCCACTTGCGCTCGGGTTCGGCGTGAGCTCCGGTCTCTCAGCTGAAGCGGGCCTGGTCACGGCGATCGTCGCGGGCATCCTGGCGGCGGTGTTCGGCGGGTCCAATGTGCAGGTTTCCGGGCCGACCGGAGCGATGGTCGTCGTTCTGGTTCCCATCGTCGCGACCCATGGTGCCGGTGCCGTGGTCGCTGTCACGGCGATCGCGGGCGTCATCGTTATCGCTGCCGGCGCTCTACGGCTCGGTCGCGCGGTTTCGTTCATCCCCTGGCCTGTCATCGAAGGGTTCACCCTGGGGATCGCAGTCATCATCTTCCTTCAGCAGGTCCCGCTTCTCACCTCACCGCATGCCGTGCACGCCGGCGAACACTCGTCGAACGCGATCATCGCCGCCGTCCAATCGATCGCCGAGGCCGACTGGTCGTATGTGCCGTGGTCTCTGGGAGCCGCCGCGATCGTGGCCGTCATCATGCTGATTGCGCCTCGGATTCACCGCGCCCTTCCCGGTTCCCTGATCGGTATCGCCGTCGTGACGGTGCTTGCCCTGATCGTCGCTACGCCGCTATCGACGATCGGCGCCCTTCCCTCGAGCCTGCCGGCGCCATCCGTTCCCTCGCTCGACCCGGCTGTCATCGGTCAGCTGCTGCTACCCGCGCTGACAGTGGCGGCGCTTGCGGCCATCGAGTCGCTGCTTTCGGCTCGTGTTGCGGCGTCGCTTGCCGACACGGGACCCTATGACCCCGATCGCGAACTCGTCGGCCAGGGCATCGCCTCACTCGGTTCCGCACTTTTCGGGGGGATGCCTGCCACCGGCGCCATCGCGAGAACGGCCGTGAACGTGCGTTCAGGTGGGCGCACACGCGTTGCCGCGATCACGCACGCGCTCGTCCTGCTGCTCGTTGTCATGGTGATCTCCCAGCCCGTCGGCGCGATCCCGCTCGCTGCTCTCGCAGGGGTGCTGATGATGACGGCTGTCCGGATGGTGCATGCCTCGACGGTGCGAGCGATCATGACCTCGACACGCGCCGATGCGATCGCCTTCGTCATCACCGCGCTCGTGACGGTGTCATTCGATCTCATCGTTGCGGTCATCATCGGCGTTCTGTTCGCAGGAGTCATTGCGGTGCGCAGCCTCTCCCGCCAAACCGGCGTGCGCCGCGAACCCATCAACGGAGAAGCGGTCCACGGGGATGAACGGATCGCGATCATCGCCATCGACGGGCCCCTCTTCTTCGCCTCCGCCGACCGCGTTTTCGAGCAGGTCGCGTCTCTCACCGATGTCTCGGTCGTCGTGCTCCGGATGTCTCAACTCGAGCTGGTGGACGCCACGGGCGCACGGATGCTGGCCGACATCATCCAGTCGCTCGAGCGACGCGGCATCACGGTGTTGATCAAAGGTGTGCAGCCGCTTCACGACGGTCTGTTCCGGCGAGTCGGGGTCTTGGATTCCCTGCGCCACCAGAATCACCTCTTCGCTGACCTGCCCGCAGCGATAACCCACGCCCGCAGTCACATCGCGCGAGAACTCGCGGCGTAGGCTTGGGGGTTGTCGCGCCCACAATGCGCGAGGCCGTGTCGCGGCATCCCTGAACCCTCACACACTTGGGAGCATCCGAAAGTGCCTGGAGAAAACCTCACCCGCATCGAAGCGCAGGAACGTCGCGGCGTCCTTGACACGCAGTCCTATGAGGTCGAGCTCGATCTGACCACCGGCCCGGAGGTGTTCCGCTCCACCTCAACGGTGCGGTTCACCGCAACCGAGGGCGCGTCGACGTTCATCGACCTGATCGCGCGGAACGTCCACTCGATCACGCTCAACGGGCGCAGCATTCCGGCATCCGCGTTCGCGGAGTCCCGGATCGCGCTCGATGAGCTGGCCCTTGAGAACGAACTCATCGTCGTCGCCGACTGCGAATACACGAACACCGGCGAGGGTCTGCACCGATTCGTCGACCCGGTCGACGGCGAGGTCTACCTCTACACACAGTTCGAAGTGCCCGACTCCCGGCGGGTCTTCGCCGTGTTCGAGCAGCCCGATCTGAAGGCGACGTTCCAGTTCACGGTGACCGCTCCCGCGTCGTGGAAGGTGATCTCCAACTCCCCCACCCCTGAACCCACA
This sequence comes from Microbacterium sp., assembly GCF_030149085.1. Classification (GTDB taxonomy): domain Bacteria; phylum Actinomycetota; class Actinomycetes; order Actinomycetales; family Microbacteriaceae; genus Microbacterium. The sequence continues at coordinate 9,882 of NZ_JASBSF010000009.1, forward strand.
CCCAGCGGCGAGGGCGTCGCGACGTGGGAGTTCGAGCCGACCCCACGCATCTCGTCGTACATCACCGCTCTCATCGCGGGGCCCTACGAGTCGACGTTCTCGGAGTTGACGAGCGCGTCGGGCCGCGTCATCCCGCTCGGGATCTTCGCCCGCAAGAGCCTGTGGCAGTACCTCGACGCCGACTACATCTTCGAGAAGACGCGTCAGGGCTTCGCCTACTACGAAGACAAGTTCGACTACCCGTACCCGTTCGCGAAGTACGATCAGCTCTTCGTCCCCGAGTTCAACGCGGGTGCGATGGAGAACGCGGGAGCCGTGACCTTCACCGAGGTGTACGTATTCCGCAGCAAGGTGACGGATGCCGTCAAGGAGCGCCGCGTCGTCACGATCCTGCACGAGCTCGCCCACATGTGGTTCGGGGACCTCGTCACCATGAAGTGGTGGAACGATCTGTGGCTCAATGAGTCGTTCGCGGAGTGGGCCTCCACGATCGCCACGGCCGAGGCCACCGAGTGGACCGAGGCGTGGACGACCTTCAACGCGATGGAGAAGACCTGGGCCTACCGCCAGGACCAGCTCCCCTCGACGCACCCCGTCGTCGCGGAGATTCGCGACCTCGAAGACGTTCAGGTGAACTTCGACGGCATCACCTACGCCAAGGGCGGCTCGGTGCTCAAGCAGCTGGCCGCGTGGGTCGGGATCGACGAGTTCTTCGCCGGGGTGGGCGCCTACTTCCGTAAGCACGAATACGGCAACACGGAACTTCGCGACCTGCTGACCGAGCTGGAGACCACCAGCGGACGCGAACTGACCGAGTGGTCGAAGAAGTGGCTCGAGACCGCGGGCGTCAACACCCTCTCCCCCGCGATTGTCGAGGCCGCAGATGGCACGATCTCGGCGTTCAAGATCGTGCAGACGGCACCGGCCGACTATCCGACCATCCGTCCGCACCGGCTCGGGGTCGGGTTCTACGACCTGCAGAACGGGGAACTCGTTCGCACCCACTTCACGGAATTGGACGTCGACGGAGACCTCACCGACGTACCCGAGCTCGTCGGCCTCGCCCGGCCCGACCTAGTGCTCCTGAACGACCACGATCTCGCGTACGCGAAGATCCGTCTCGACGAGCGCTCTCTGCAGACGGCGATCGACCATCTCTCGAAGATCTCCGACCCGCTTGCCCGCTCGCTCGTCTGGGGTGCGGCGTGGGATCAGACGCGGGATGCCGAGGCGTCGGCATCCGACTATCTCGACCTGGTCCTCGGCAACATCGCCTCTGAGACCGAGTCGACCACCGTGCGAACGACTCTCGCGCAGCTTCAGCTGGCGGCCAACTCCTATGTGAGCCCCGACAAGCGCGACACGTCTCGTCAGAAGGTGGCCGACGGGCTATGGGCCCTTGCCCAAGCTGCGGATGCCGGAAGCGACAGCCAACTGCAGTTCGTCACCGCGTTCGCGAGTTCCGCTGCAACCCCGGAACACTGGGAGACCGTGCGTGGTCTGCGCGCCGGCGAGATTTGCCTCGACGGTCTCACGATCGACACTGACCTGTCGTGGCAGCTGCTGGTATCGCTGGCCGCAGGCGGGGTCATCACCGAGGGCGTCATCGACGAAGCGCTGGCTGCAGACAACACGGCCAAGGGCGCCGAGTTCGCCGCCCAGGCCAAAGCTGCGCTGCCGACCCCCGAAGCAAAGAGTGCTGCGTGGTCGTCGTTGGTCGACTCCGATCGCCTGCCCAACACGCTCGTACGTGCCGCAGGTCTCGGCTTCACGCACCCTGCCGGCGTGCTGCTTCTCGATGAGTTCGTGGACCAATACTTCGCGATGCTGCTTCCGGTCTGGGAATCGCGCACCTACAAGATCGCCGAGTACCTTGTGCTCGGCCTGTACCCCGCACCGCTGGCGAACGCGAAGCTTCGCGACGCGACGCGCGCGTGGCTCACCGCCAACGCGGAAGCGCCTGCAGCGCTGCGCCGGTTGGTGGCCGAAAACCTCGCCGGGGTCGAGCGTGCCTTGGCGGTCCAGGAGCGCGACGCGAACTGAGCCACATTGCCACCACCTGCGCCCCGAGTGATCCAGCATCGCTCGGGGCGCAGGTTCTAGGATTCGTCTGATGCACAGATTCGATACGGCTACCACCTCGGGAAGCCTGTGGGATGGCTTTCTCAAGCTGCTCGGTGAGATCGGCGGCACGCTTCTGCAGATCGTCATCGTCCTCGCGAGCGCCGTGGTGGTCGTCTGGGTGCTGCGCCTGATCATCCGACGGGTCGTTCGCCGGATCGTCGAAGGCGCCAAGTCTCGTGCTCGCGTCGACGATACGCAGGCACTTGAGCGCTCGCCGCTGGCATCCGTTCGCCTGGTGCAGCGCACCCGCACGCTCGGGTCCATCATGCAGAACATCGTCAACGTGACAGTGGTGATCGTCGCGATCCTGCTGATCATCCTGATCCTCGCCGGCCCACAGGTGATGGGCTCGTTCACGCTGCTGAGCGCAGCCATCGGGGCAGGCCTCGGATTCGGCGCCCAGAACATCGTTAAGGATGTGCTCAACGGGATTTTCATCGTCGCCGAAGACCAGGTCGGCATCGGCGACGTCGC